>DASVGM010000094.1:0-2922 GCA_036379555.1 Pirellulales bacterium
CTCATCACGATCGGCTTGAACTGACTGTCGGCGTAATACGGATAATGGCCGGAAATCTGATACAGTTCGACGCGGCCGATATTGGGCGTATAAACCGGTTCGTAACCACGTTTGAACAGCTCTTCGCGAACAAACGATTCCAGCAAGCCGCGTACGATGGCCCCTTTAGGCAACCAAAGCACAAGACCCGATCCAACCAGCGAATTGGTGGCGAATAGTTCCAACTGCTTGCCCAGCACACGGTGGTCGCGGCGCTTGGCCTCTTCGACCATGCGCAAGTAGTCTGCCAGCTCTTGCTTGCTGAACCAGGCGGTTCCATAGAGCCGCTGCAATTGCTGCCGCGAGGCGTCGCCCTTCCAATAGGCGCCGGCGACGGAGAGCAGCTTGAATTCGCCGATGGCGCCGGCGCTGGGCATGTGCGGGCCGCGGCAGAGGTCGATGAATTCGCCTTGCCGATAAAACGACAGCGTTGGCTGGTCGGACAGGCCCGTTTCGATGTGTTCCACTTTGAGCGGCTGATGCAGGTCGCCACAAATGGCCATCGCTGTCTCACGCGGCTCGACCAACCGCTCGAACGGCTCATCGGCCTTGACGATTTTGGCCATTTCGGCCTCAATGGCCGGAAAATCGGCCTCGCTGAGCGGCCGATCGAGACCGATGTCGTAATAAAAGCCGTTTTCAATCGTGGGGCCAAAGGCCAACTGCACGCCGTCGAAAAGGCGCATCACCGCGCGCGCCATCACGTGCGCGCACGAATGGCGCATCACCGCCAACGATTCGGGATCTTTTTTGGTGAGCAGACGAAGAGAAATCTCGTCGCCGGTTGCGGTGGGAGCGGAAGACAAGTCAAAGTCAAGCCCGACCGTGCGGCCATTTACCTGGGCGGCTACCGCCGCCTTCGCCAGGCGCGGTGATATCTCTTGAGCCACATCTCGGGCCGTTCGACCCGAACCATATTCACGAACGCTTCCATCAGGAAGCTTGACCTTCAGCATAGTTCTCCCAAATACAAGCCTTGCCCGAACCGAATTGGCCCGCCTATATCGCCTGCAAAGTATAACCTACCGGGCGTTTTCGGCAAAGAGGGGGTCGGCGGGGCGATCCACGCGGAACGGCCGAGGGTCGATCGTCGGATCGACGCCGGCCAAAAGCTGGCTCATCAGCACCGCCGTGCCGGGCGAAAGTTGCAGGCCGCTACGGAAGTGGCCGGTGGCCAGAAAGGCGTTGTCAAAGTCGGCCAAACGGCCGATATAGGGCAAATCATCATGGCTGGCGGGCCGCAAACCGGCCCAGCATTGTTCAAGCGACAGATTCGCCAACGGTGGCGCGACGCGCACGGCCAGATCGAGTAGGCCGGCGATCGCCTGTGCCGTCGTTCGCTTGTCAAATCCGGCATCTTCGACCGTGGAGCCGATGAGAATCCGGCCGTCAGGCCGCGGTACCAGGTATTGGTGGCCGATATTGACGATCGAACGCAAGACTGGCCGTGGCGATGAAAGCAGCACCATCTGCCCGCGCTTCGGCCGCACCGCCACCTTGGCGCCTAGTTGCGAAACCAGTCCGCCAGACCAAGGGCCGCCGGTGATACAAACCTGCTCGCAGGCGATTTCACCCTGCGCCGTGAGGGCGCTTATGACCCTGCCGGACGCCGTCTTAAAACCTTCCACGGCGACTCCCGGCTCTAATACCACGCCGCGCCGGACGCAGCCCAAAGCGAGCGCCTTGAGGTGCCGCGGATTGCGCACCTGCGCCTCGTCGGGCAACCACCAGGCGACACATTCGGCTTGACTCGCCAACCCCGTCGCCAGCGACGGCTCGCGCTTGGCCAGAGCGTCGCCGCCAAGCCGCTCGGCACGAATGCCTTGGGCCTGCCACGTCGCCGCGGATCGCTCCAACTCCTCCCGTTCTTGGTCGCCGGCGGCCAGATAGATGCCGCCGCAAATACAAAAGCCGTTGTCGACGCCGGTTTCTTCACGCAACTGGGCGGACCAAATCGGGTATAGTTCGTCACTCAGGCGGTGCAATTCGCCGATGGGGTCGTTCGTCGGTTGCCGCGAACCGGGCGGTAAAATGCCGGCTCCCGCCCAGGAAGCCTCACGCCCCAGTGGGCCGCGATCGACCAATCGCACGCGCGCGCCTTGCCCGGCCAATTCATAGGCCAGCGATAAGCCAATTACCCCGCCACCGACGACTAAGACGTCTGACATGCTACGTTGTTTGCCGCACAGGAATGCCCGCTCTAGTTCTTTCTCACTCAGACGCCATCCGAAAACTTGAATTTCGCCGTGGGGGCGTATCGTGGGGCGGCTCGCCGAGCCGTCTTTCGCTTCCCGACGGGCCGGCGGCCCGCCCCACGGCGAGATTTCGGATAGCTTCTCACACGCTCGCCTTATTGTATCCTGCGTGCGGTGAATGACGAGACATTGATCGCCTTTTGCGGCTTCCACGGCCAGAACAGAGGCGCTCGTCGGTCGCTCGTGTAACGGAGCTTTGGAACAAGGGGCTACTATGGCTGGATCGCCAGCCCGCCTCGCGCGTGGCGGCGGCGAGGCTCGCGCCCACGGCGCGATAGCCCTCGGTCGTCGAATTGGGCGAGGGCTGTCATTTGTGCCGTAGGGCGTCAATCGGCCGCAAGCTGGCGCCGCGGTAGGCGGGATAGGCCGCCCCGGCGATGCCCATCAACAGCGCAATGCCAAATCCTTCCAACAGCGCCAATGGGTCGGTGTTGCCCTCGATCAAGCCCGACATCGTGCGCACCTGGCCCAGCATCTTGGGCAACAGCACCCCCAACACCGAACCCAGCACCGCGCCCGCCAGGGCCAACATGGCCGACTCGATGAAAATCGTCCGCACGACTCGCCACCGCGGCCAACCTAACGCGCGCAACAGGCCGAACTCTCGCGTCCGCTCCAAAACCGACAT
>DASVGM010000095.1:0-3063 GCA_036379555.1 Pirellulales bacterium
CTGCGCAAACGAGGCGTTGCTCACCACGAGTCGTTGACGCCAGTTTTGTTCCGCCCCGATCGGGGCTTGTCCCCGTCGAGCGATGACTGACCGGCTAGTTGTACGGCGCCAAACGCGTCCCCGTTTTCGCGTTGCATTCGCCGCCTTCGGCGGCGGATGCAACGCGAAAACGGAAAGAATCTGTCGGGGGGAGTTCATTCTAGCCAGTCAGTCAGCGCTCCCACCGGGGCAAGCCCGGCGGTGGCGGTGCGGAACAAATCCTGTATGGAATTGCAACTCATTATCGTGTTAAAGTCGGGCATTTTGCGCAGGCCAGGGCGTGCCGCCCACTCATTATCGCCCTGAACCCTGAACCCTGAACCCTGAACCTCTCCAGCGGCTCAGGGCACTGATTGGCAAAAGCGAGCAAAAGAGCCTGCACCGCAAAGCACTGGCGGCTTTTTCTAAGCGCATGGCGGCACGCCTCCATTTTTTGACCTACGCTTGTAAGGGCGGCACAGGCCGCGTCACAAGCGAAATCAAAAAACTGCCATGTATCCTGCTTTGCCAATCGACTCCGCCACCGCGGTACAAGCCGTCATGACCTTGCTGGCATTGGTTGCCGCGGGGCTGAACTGCCTGTTCTCGATTCGCACCTGAACCGGAGAATCACGTGCCATTCGATCAAGATTTTTTGCCGCCGGCCGCCGAACAAGGGCCGATCTGGCTTGCCACCGCCATCGATCCAGTTTTTTTGCGGACGGCCGCCGAGCACTGGCCGATCTGGTTCCTCACCGCCATGCTCGTCGTGGCCGCCGCCATTGACGGCTGGAAGCTGAAAGTGCCCAACTGGCTGACCTACCCGCTCATCGCCAGTGGCTGGATTTACAGCGGCCTTGCGTTTGGTTGGGAAGGGTTCGCCTATAGCCTGCTGGGCACTCTCGCCGGACTGGCCATGCTCATGCCGCTCTACGCCATCGGGGGCATGGGCGCCGGCGACGTGAAGTTGCTGGCCGGCGTCGGCGCCTGGGCCGGCGCCATGACCACCGCCTATTCCTTTTGCCTGTCGGCCGTCATTGGCGGTGCGATCGCCATCGGCATGGTGCTTTGGCAGAAAGGCTGGGAAAAACACCAGGCCCAGTTTTGGATGATCCTGGGTGAGATCAGCACCATTCGCGACCCCGAACGACTGGCCACGATCGCCGCCGAGCGGAAGAAAACGATGCTGTTGCTGCCCTATGGAATTCCCATCGCCCTGGGCACGATTCTCTATTTTGCTTTGTCGGGAATGTTGATCTAAATAGTCTGGCGCGATTTCGGGGGCGGCACGACTGGAGGATGGGCCTCCTGGCCCGTCACGTTCGCTTGGTGACGGGCCAGGAAGCCCATCCTACACAGCGACCGCCCCGCGTCACCCTAACATTTAGAGGCTATCCGAAAACTTGCCGTGGGGCGGGCCGCCGGCCCGTCTGGAAGCGAAAGACGGCTCGGCGAGCCGCCCCACGATACGATGCCACGGCGAAATCCGAGTTTTCGGATAGCCTCTTAGTGTGGACATGGCACTCGGAAATCCTATCCACCGTTTCTCGTCACCAGGCAAGGTTGTTCACGTCCGACTCTACCGATTACGTTGACCTGTTCGTGCGCCTAAGTCGCTTTCGAGTGGTTGTCGCGAAGCTGCCGAAGGTAACGATGATGGCAAAACATCGTGCGCTGATGTTGTAATCCTGCCAGAGGAAACTATGCGTCCAAAATCAATCATGTTGCTCGCGTTGGCCCTGGGATGCGGCTTGATCGCGTCCATCGGCATCAATCAGGTGATGGCGAATCGCCGCACCGTGACGGTGCAGGCCGAGGGCGAAACCACCCCGGTCTATGTCGCCCTCACCGAGATTGGCATCGGCGATCCACTCACTCCCGAAGTGCTCAAGCTGGAGCCTTGGCCCAAAGAGAAAGTGCCCGACGGCGCTTTGGGAAAACTGGAGGATGTCGAGGGGCGCCGCTCACGGGCCAAGTTTTATCCCGGCGAGCCGATCCTGGAAGCCAAATTGCTGGGCAAGGGCGAAAGCGGCGGCAGCGCCATCGACATGATCCCCAAGGGCATGCGCGTGGTGCCCATTCGCGTCGATGCCGTCAGCGGCGCCAGCGGCATGATTCTGCCTGGCGACCGGGTCGATTTGCTCGTCCACTTGCGCGAAGATGCCCAACACGGCCTGCCCAAGGCGGTCACGCGCACGTTCATGCAAAACGTGAAAGTTTTCGCGGTGGACGACGTTTACGACCGGCCGGGCACCGAAAACAAGGCGGTGTCGGCCAAGACGATCTCGGTGCTCGTCACGCCGGAGCAGGCCGAGTTGGTCGCTTTGGCGGCGCAAGTGGGCACCGTGCAATTGGTCATGCGCAACGCCAGCGACGAGACGGCCGGCAACCCCGGCGGCGCCGACCTGCATAAACTACTGTTGGGCCACTCTGAAATGGACGCCAACGGCGACCCCAACGCCTTCATGAAGGCGTTCGGCGGCGGGCCGGCTCAACCCCCGGCCGCGTCGCTTGAGCCGTTGCCGGCCGAGCCGGTTGCGGTTGAAACCGAACATTTCACCATGTTGATTCTCGACGGCGACAAGCCGCGCGAGGTTGAATTCAAACGCGGCAAACCGCGGAACCTCGCGGCGACCGCGCCGGCTCCACAGGTCACTCCGTTTCCCGCCGAGGCGACGACGCCCGACGCGGAACCCGACGCGCAGCCCGACGACGAGCAAGCCGACGACGAGCAAGCCGACGAGCCGCAGCCCGTCAAATTTGAAGGCGACGACGCCGAAAGCCCAACGAATCCATCCAACAATTAAAGGCCGATCACAAAACCGATGTTGAATCACACCGGCGTGATCGTGGGGCGGCTCGCCGAGCCGTCTTTTGCTTCAGACGGGCCGGCGGCCCGCCCCACGATTTTGGTTTTGAGCTAGGCTCTAAACAGGCAAGAAGGTCAGGGATGTCCATCATCAATTTGCCAGATGCCGCCGGAGGCGGCCTTTGTATGCCGCCGTGCGCGGCGGTTCGTAGCCGGCTTCGTGAGAAGCCGGGCCG
>DASVGM010000096.1:0-11638 GCA_036379555.1 Pirellulales bacterium
GATTCAACGCGTTGCACCGAAAATCGTCAAAATCTACGGCGCCGGCGGTTTTCGTGGACTGGAAGCCTATCAAAGCGGTTTTCTCATTTCGGCCGACGGCTGCATTGTGACGGCCTGGAGCTACGTGCTCGACACGGAATACGTGGGCGTCACGCTTGACGACGGCCGCCGGTTCGACGGCAAACTGCTCGGCGTCGATCCCCGGTTGGAGGTGGCGGTGCTGAAAATCGAGGCGGCCGACCTGCCGCACTTCGACCTGGCCCAAACGCCCGACTTGCCGGCGGGCGCTCGCGTGCTGGCTTTTAGCAACTTGTTTGGCGTGGCGACCGGCAGCGAACCGGCCAGCGTGCAACACGGCATTGTGGCCGCCAAAGCGCCGTTGGCAGCCCGCCGCGGAACCTTCGATACGCCTTATCATGGCGTCGCTTACATTCTCGACGCCATGACCAACAATCCCGGCGCCCAGGGCGGCGCGCTGACCGACTGGCAGGGCCGTCTCGCGGGCATGCTCGGCAAAGAGTTGCGCAACGCGCAAACCAACACCTGGCTGAATTACGCCATTCCGCTCGCCGAACTGCGTCCGACGATCGACGCCATCCGGGCGGGCAAGTTCGTGCCCACTTCGGCCAACGCCGACGGCAAACCGCAACACGCTTTAAGCGCGGCGCTGTTGGGCGTGGTGTTGGTTCCCGACGTGCTCGATCGCACGCCGCCTTTTGTCGAGCGGATATTGCCCGATTCACCGGCGGCGAGCGCCGGCATGTTGCCGGATGACTTGATCGTGTTTGTCAACAGCCGCCTGGTGCAATCGTGCCAGGCTTTCGCGGACGACATCGAGCGCATCGACCGCGCCGACAAGACGCGGATCACCGTGTTGCGGAATCAGCAGTTGATTGAGTTTGAGTTGCTGGCGCCGGGGCATGGAGTGAAATAAACAGCCGGGCAATCCTTCAGCTTCAGACAACCGAGACTTCAAACTCCATATCCATTTCGTCTACGAAAGCGCCAGCGTCACTTTGAGACACGCATCGACTTTTTGCATTAGGCCCACCGAAAGCTTGCCAATCACACGGTCCACCTGATCCGCAAACACGGTTGCCAAGAACAGCCCGCTTACCAGAGAATCCTGGCCAAGTCCGGTTGCTTGCCCGTCAGGCGTGCTAACATCAATGAGAACAAAAGCCGGATCATTGGCTGGCGCCAGATTTGACGTGATTTCCGCCACGATCAAGTGCGAAACAGTTCCGTTATAGGCATCCGCTTGTACGATCAGCGCGGGCCGTTTTTTGCCGCGGAACCCGCTCGCATGAGGAAAGCGTGTGACGACTATATCGCCGCGATTGAGTATCATGAGGCCTTTCCAAAGTTATCAAGCGCGGCGAGCGCGTCCGCACGTAGCTGATCCATTTCCTCGGCGGTCCATGGGCTGTCATCGTAGGCAGCCTCGGCCAATCGCTCGTAGACGTCAGCCCGAAGCAGCACGTACTGGTTGCCGTCTTCCGCGATGCGCACGGGCGATCCGTCGCGAATCAAACTTCGCTGTTGTTCGGTTAACTCAATCATTGGCGCTCTCCCATGATGAATGGTCACGGTTTCGTTCTCTCATTTTCATGAATTTGCCGTTCAACCTGCTAGCGATGTGCTTCGACATAAGACGCGGAGGAAATCGTACCACGGCATGCACCTCGGCCATCCTCAGTTGCTGCTTTTGTTCATTCTCGATCATCGCTTGGCGGAACCTTGACTGATCCGTTCGACGGTGACGCCTCTAATGATTAAAATAGGTGCCAAGCTTAATTTCAAGCAGAGAACCGACATGAAGTTTCATATTATGTATTCCTGCCTTCTGCCTTTCTTGGCCACGTCAATCGCCTGGGGCCAATTGAACGATCCACGGCGGTTTGACCTCAGCGCGCGGGCTAGCGAGATGGACCCGCGGGCGAAAGAACATCCGGAAATCGGTTTTACGTTCAACGACGACAAGGGCAAGCCGCAAGATGTCGAGCACGCCGTGGTCGATACGCGCGTGCCGTCGAAAGGCCAGCTTGTCTTATGGCTGATGGGCCACAACCAGGCCCTGTTTGAACGCATCGCCGGTTATGGCCTGCACGGCATTCAGCCGCACTACGCCAATCGCTGGTTCGGCATCATTGATGCCAAGCATCGCGACGACGGCGAATCACTCGGCAAGATTCGTCTCGAAGCCGCCACAGGCGAAGATTTCAGCCCGTTGGTCGAGATTCCCAAACCGGACGGCATGCAAGAGCGGTCGTTGCAGTTGGTCAAGTGGCTGGCCAAAGAAAACCCGACGGGCAATTGGGGGCAATTTCTCAGCGAAAACGGCGCCGACCTGCGTTGGGACAAAGTGATCGTGGCCGGCATCTCGCACGGCTCGACCACCGCCGCCCGGTTTGCCAAGCATCGGCGCGTGGCTCGTGTGGTGATGCTGTCCGGCCCGCGCGATCAGTTTGAGTCGTGGCAGGGCTTTCCTTCGGCGACGCCCGAAAGCTGCTTTTTTGGCTTTACGCACATTCTCGACGATGGTTGGACCGCCGACCACTATTGCCGATCCTGGCAGTTGCTCGGTCTGGCGAAATTCGGTCCCTTGGTCGATGTCGATCAAGTGCCGCCTCCCTTCGGCGACTCGCGCCGGCTGATTACCAATGCCGAGGTCGGCGAGAACGCCCGTCGCGCTCATTCGGCTTCGCAGCCGGGCGGCGCCGCGGTCAAGAACGACAAAGGCGAATACGTTCACGAGGCCGTTTGGCGCTATTTGTTTACGCATCCGGTCGATCGGGTAGGCCAGCCGGTTCCGCCGGAGGCCGACTGCAAGCTAAAGCAATCGCCCAGGTAGGCCCGATCCGTCATCGCTCGCTTCTCAACGCCGGCAGCAACGGCGTGGCGAGCGTGGCCCGGACGGCTGCCAGGCCAGCCGCCAAGCCAACCAGAAGCACCAATGCCAGTGTGATCGCCAACGATTGCCAAGGCAGCGACGCGCCGCCGGAGGCAACGTGCGGCCAAACCGCCACCAGCGCGGCGAGCAATCCCACTGTCAGGCCGGCCAGCAAAAGCAACGCGTTCTCCGTCATCACCATGCGGGCCAGCATGGCGCGACGGAACCCGGCCGCCCGCAACAAGGCCAACTCGCCGCGGCGCTCCAGCACGTTGCGAAACTGCACCACTGCCAACCCCAAGGTGCCGAGCAACAAGCCCAGTCCGCCCAGGCTTTGAAACGTGGATAGGTAAGTGTTTTGCACGGCCGACAGTTCTTCCAGCCGGCGGCGCGTCGACTCGACGTCGAAACCAAAGTCTCCCAAGGTGCGCTCCAGGGCGGTTTCGACGCCGCTGGCTTCAGCAGGCGGCGCGTCAATGAGAAAATATTGATAACCGCTGATGACGGGAAAATACTTCAACAGCGCGGTCTCAGCCAGCAGCAGGTCGCCCTGAAAGATACTGTTCTTGAGCAGGCCGACCACTTCCAACGTAATGGCGCCGCCCTGCCCATCCGCTACTTGGTAAGTGGCTCCAAGAGGATTGCCGAATTCGCCGCCCAGGTGCAGGCTGTAGGCCGCCGTGGCGGCGTCGAGCACCACCGGCACGCGGGCCGTTTCGTCGCCACGCCTTGGCAGCGGCTTTTCGAGCAGCAGCCAGGGGTTGGCCCGCTCCTCGGCGGTGGCCGCGGAATTGGCCGCCCAAGAAAAACCGCCGCGATCGACCAACGCGCTCGGCACGCCCAAAATGCGCGGCTGTCGCGGCTGATAAAGGTTCAGGCAGCTTGCGTCGTCGCCCGCCTTGACGCGCAGCGGAATGATTTGATGCCCAGTGAGCCGCTTTTCGTCGGCGGACGAAAAGCCAAGCTCCGCGCGGCCAGCGGCCGTGTTCAAATCGTAATACAGCGGTTGATCGCTTTGCGCGTAGAGCGTGAAGCCTCCGCCGCCGCTATCGCGGCCCGCCGTATTCGGCACGTCCAGACGAAAAGCACTGACGGCGATGATCAGAAAAATCGCCGAGCCGACCAGCCCGATCGTCAAAGTGCTACGGCCGGGGTTACGCGCGCCGTTGCGCAGCGCCAAGCGGCTAATGCCGCGCGTGCCGCGTACGACGAGCGCGCCGGTTTCACCGGCCCTGAGCCGCGCCCAGCAAAGCGACAACAGCGCGGTCAACACCAAGGCGCCCGAACCGAAGAAGGCGCCCGCCTGCGCTTCGCCTGCAAGCGTTCGCGCCAGGTAGGCCGTGCCGACCGCCGCCGCCAAGGCGGTCCAGCCGAGGGCGCGGCTGAGCGACGTGCGGCGCCGCGTCAAGGCGCCGCCGTCGGCGGCCTCGTTGGCCAGCAACCGCCGCACCGGCGTCTTGCTCATGCGCCATAACGCCCAAGTGATCGCCAACGAGCAGGTGATGACGCCGCTGGCATAGCCGACGGCCAGGCTACCTAAGTTGATATAAAGTTGCAAAAATGGGGTGCTGACCGCGGCCAGCCACCAATTGGGTGAACGCAATCCGGCCAACATCAACCAGGCATACGCGACTCCTAAAGCCAGCCCAACGATGCCGCCGGCCAACGCCACCGCCACTCCCTCGGCCAGCAGCAGCAAGCGAACGCGACTGAGCGAAAAGCCGCCGGCCACCAGTGTGCCGACCTCGCTGGCCCGCCGCTCGATGCCCAAGCGAAACAAGAGCGCCACCAACATGATCGCCGCCGCGATGATGAAAAAACTGAAGCCGAGAAAAAGCTGGTTGAAGTCGGTTGTGCCCTGCGCGGCGAGCAATCCCTGGCGTTTCACCGGCTGAAAGACGAAGCCCAAATCCTGTTTATTCTTGGCCAGTTCGCTTTCGAGCCGCGCCGTCGCCTCCGCGGCATGCAGCCCTTCGCGCAGGGGCACGCGGATGGAAGTGCTTTGCCCGAAGCGGCTGGCCCACAGTCGTCTGCCGGTTTTGAGCGAAACAAACGCTTTGGGCGTCGCGCGGTGCAGATCCCAGTAGCGTTCGTCTTCGTCGCCTGGCGGCCGTGTGCGCACGCGGCTGGAATCGTAGGGAAACGGCGGGTTCCAATTCGCCAGCGATTGTTTATCGGTGACGCCGCGCAGCTCCGGCGTAAAGTCAGGATCGGCCGCCACGCCCGCCAGCGGCACAATGCCCCGCAGCTTGAACGTGTGAGATTGCTCCTGAATTCGCCCGTGCGTGCTCTCCGGTTCAAAATAAGTCAGCCGCACGGAATCGCCCGGTTTCAGGTCGACGCCCTGCTTCGCCAAATCTTCGGCCGCCCAAGAATTGAGCACGATTTCATCGTCGTCCAGGTTGACGAGCTTTTCGCCATCAGCCAGCGTGAACGGACCAAGCGGCGGGACGTCGGTTAGATCGAGGGCCGCAATGGTGGAATAAGGTATTTTGCCGCGATCATCGGGGCCTGCCAAAATGTAATTGGCGAGGTACGTCAACGTCACTTGCGGATGGTCGGGCGCGAAGGCCGCCAATGCCGCGCGTTCGATCGCCGGCGAAAGAACCATCCGTTCACTCGTCAGGTTCAGGTAGCCGCGCGGCGTTTCCACCAGCTTCAGGCCATAATCCATCAATCGCGGGCGCAACAAGTCGGGCAAGCGCGATTCAGCCTCTGGCGCTGCCGGCTGCGTATCGCTCTTGCCGGCGATCAAGATGGCGTTCAGCCGGCGCGGCTGTTCGAGCGCGGCTTGCAGGTCGGCCAGCGCAAGGTAACAGTTGCGCGGCGTTTGTTGATTCGGCCTCAATCCGAACCGCCCCAGCCCTTCGGCCGCGATGACCTCGGCCACGCGCAAACGGCGGTTGGCGATCAACTCCGTTCTCTTACCCAAGGGGCTATCGGGCGGAATGTCGGTCGCCAGCGGCAGTCTGACCACGACTTCGTCACCCGGCTTGACGGAAAGCTCCAGCGCGAGCGGCCGGTTGATAACGACCTCGCCCGTGGCGACGGGATGGCGTGGTCCGCCATCGCCGAGTTTCCAAAAATCATTGTTGATTCCCAAAAGCGTCACGCGACTGGCGCGCGCTCCGCTATCGGGCTGGCTGACGCTACCCTCCAGCAAGATGGCCGGCACGGCGACATCGAACGATGCGGTGAAGTCCGGCAGCGCGTTCAGTTGGGTCGCCAGCGCGGCGCCGAACAGATGATCGCTGATCAGCACTTCATCGACTTTTCCGAGTCGATCGAGCATCAGGTGTCGCAAGCTGCCGCGAACCGAGTCGCCCACCACCAGCGCGCCCGTCAGCACGGCCGTGCCCACCGCCACGCCGAGCGCCACCGACACGTTCATGCGCCAGTGGTAAGTGAGGCTTGAGAGAATGAATCGCCAGGAGGACATGGGAGGGTTCAGGGTTCAGGATGACGGATGAGGGATGAGGGATGAGGGATGAGGGATGAGGGATGAGGGATGAGGGATGAGGGGACAAAGTTGCCGCGAGTTCGTTTCTTTTGAGTCTACAAAGTGCGGTCATGCCGTAGGCTGCGAAAAAGTATGATGGCGGCAATAACGGTCCTCCGCAAGTCCGTGACGGGCATTGCTTGCATCCAAGCCGATGCGCCGGTAGGCTGTGAAGGATTCGGTCGATCAAACGTGTTCGCCGAGGCGGACAGATGGCGTTCCGAGACGTGGCCAATGGTGAATCTGACGCTCGAACAAGTCGAGGAAATGGCTCCCGATGCGGCTTCGGCCGCGGCCGGCAAGAAACTCGTCGGCATCAAGCACTGGCCGGAACTGGGGCGCTCGTCCGATGCCCTATGGGGCAAATGCCAAGGCAGCGCGGTCTATCAGGTGAAGATCGACCTGTCGAATCTGGGCTACAATTGCAGTTGCCCGAGCCGCAAGTTTCCCTGCAAACATGTGCTCGGACTCCTGATGCTGGCCGTTCAGTCGCCCGCTGCTGTCACAGAAACCAACTCTCCTGATTGGGTTGACGATTGGCTCGCCAAGCGCCGAGCACGCGACGAAAAGCGCGGCGTGGCCGAGAAAGAGCCTTTGGTGGTGGCTTCCACTGGACCGGTCGATCAAAAGGCCAAAGAAAAGCGCGCCGAACAGCGCGGCGCCAATGTACGCGATGGTTTGTCGCGGCTCGATCTGTGGATGAAAGACCTCGTGCGTTCGGGACTGGCCGCGGTAGAAACCCAGCCCGCTTCGCTGTGGGACGAGCAGGCGAAGCGGCTGGTCGACGCACAGGCGCCGGGCTTGGCCTCCCGCGTCGCGCGATTGGCGTCGATTCCCCGTTCTTCGCCCGATTGGGTCGGCCGTTTGCTGGCCGAGCTTGGTCGCATCCAATGGCTGATTCATGCGCACAACCGGCTGGACGCGCTCGACCCGCTCTTGGCCGGCGACATCCGGCAGATTCTCGGCTGGAACGTGTCTCAAGCCGATCTCGATCAGTCGGGCGATGTTGAGAGCGACCGCTGGGTCGTGGTTGGGCAATGGGTCGATGATGACGAACGCGTCCGCGCCCAACGCTCTTGGGTCGTCGGCCGCAATACCGGGCGATGGGGCCTGCTCTTGCAGTTTTCAGTCGGGGGACAGCCCTTCCCCGAGTCGATCGTGGCGGGGACGGAACAAGCCGGCAGGCTGATGTTCTACCCCGGAGCGGCGCGGTTGCGCGCCAAGTTCGCCCAGCGCGAAGGCGCCGTTACGTCGCTGGTCGATCGACCGCCGGGTTTTGATACGATCGGCGATTTTTTGGACCACGCCACGGCCTTCCTCGCCAAGCAGCCGTGGTTGGACGCCTTTGGCGGGGTACTGCGCGACGCGACGCTCGTACCCGCCGACACCTGGCTGCTGCGCGACCGCACCGGGCACGCCTTGCCGCTGCGCGGGTCGAATCATTGGAAAGCGGTCGCCATCACCGGCGGCCACCCTTGCGATCTTGCCTTTGAATGGGACGGCCACTGCTTGCGGCCCCTGGGCCTTGTCATCGCCGGACAATACTGGAGCGCTTGATGGACGACCTGGTGAAGATCGCTCTCGTCGGTACGTCGCGAAACAGCGCTCCAATCGCCGCGGGCGAGCACCCGACCGGCGCGCTCGTGTCGGCAACGGCAGCCGACGACCGCGAAACTTTGCTCCTGTTGCATGCCGGCGCGCAGGCGATTTACGGACTGGCGGGACGGCGTCCTATTGCCGGAGTCGCGGCTCTCGTTCCCGCCGAAGCCGAGACGGCACGCATGGCCTCGCGAAAACTCGCCGGTTTGCTGGCCAATGGAGTCGCCACGAACGCCACCGACCTGCTCGTTGATTTTCTGCGCCAGATGCGGGGCAATCAGATTGTGGTTCCGCCCGATTTGCTCCCGCTGCTGCTTAATTGTGCCGATGTCGCGGTACGCGAACAGTTGCTGCCCGTTTTGGGAGAACGGGGCAAGTGGCTCAGCCGTCAGAATCCCGCCTGGTCCTGGGTCGATCGAGGAATCGCGCACCTTACCGACACCGATCAAATCGAGCTGAAGCGAGCCTGGGACGAAGGAACGATCGCCGAGCGGCGTCAGGTGCTGGCGAGCTTGCGGCGATCCGATCCGCGGCGAGCGCGTGAATGGCTTGAGCCGACCTTCGCGCAGGAAAAACCCGCGCACCGTGTCAGTCTGTTGGAGGAATTGGCCGTCGGACTGTCGGCCGCGGATGAACCATTCTTGGACGGGTGCCTGGCCGATCGCGCGCCGAGCGTGCAGCAAGCGGCGGCGCGACTCCTTTGCTGCCTGCCCGATTCGTCGCTGTCGGCACGCATGCGCGCGCGTGCGGACGCCGTGCTATCGTTGGAGACAAATGGCGCGTCGCGGAAAAAGGCGAAGCTCACCTGTGCGCCGCCTGAAAAGATCGATCGCGAGGCGGATCGCGACGGAATTCCCAGCAAAGCCCCAGCGGGCCGAGGCCTAAAGGCGTTATGGGTTGAGACCATCATCGGGGCGGTGCCGCCTTCGCACTGGGCGAACAAATTCGCCCTGGCCCCGGCCGTTTTGATCGAGGCCGTCTATGACGATCCGTTTGAGCAAGCGGTGCTCGTGGGTTGGTCTGAGGCGGCCCTCCGATTTGGCGGCGCCGATGGCGAGTCCACAGCATGGCTCACGCCGCTGTGGAACCACTGGGCCGGTGCGGCCAAGCGGATGAAGGGTAGCGGCCGGGCGCAAGCGCTGGAGCGGCTGAAGTCGCTGCTGCCGAGCATGCCGAGCGACGACGCCGAACAGGGCATGCTCGCCCTGTTCACCGCGGCGGCCGGGTCAGACCATGTTGAATCGCTCTCGTTGTTGCCGCTCTTACCGCGCCCTTGGAGTGCCGCGTTCGGCGAGCGTTTTTTGGAACTCGTGCGGCGAGTGCTGGGGCGCGAGACCGACAACACAGCCTATCAATGGTCCAACGCTTTATTTACAGCCGGCCGGGCCATTCCGGCCGAAGTGTTCACGGCGGCACAGGCGGAATGGCAGCTCGCTTCACCCAAGCGATCTTCGGCCTGGCACGTTGACGCCGTAGGGCGCGAAGTCGAACGATTTCTCGAAACCATTCAGACCCGTCAGAGTTTTTTCGCCGAGGTGGCGGCGTCGATGTCTACCGAAAGGAGTTGAATTGTGGCCAAACAAGCATCCCGTTCTTCATCGCCTGTCAAACATCCCCCCGGCGACGATGGCAAGCTGCGGTTGCACGCCGAAGAGCAGTTCGCCGCCGAACTTGCCGCGCTAGCCGAGGTCGATCAGAAACAGCGGCCTCCCAATTGGAATCTCTCGCCCTGGGCCGTGAAAACCTATCTGCTTGGCGGCAAGTTGGCGAACGGATTTGACGTCAGCCCAAAGTACATCGGCAACGAGCGCCTGATGGAAATCGCCATCGCCACGCTCGCGACCGATCGCGCGCTGCTTCTCTACGGCGTTCCTGGAACCGCCAAGAGCTGGGTCAGCGAGCATCTCGCGGCGGCTATTTCAGGAACATCCACGTTGCTTGTCCAAGGAACCGCCGGCACTGATGAGTCGGCCTTGCGATACGGGTGGAACTATGCCCGGCTGCTGGCCGAAGGGCCGTCGCGCAACGCCTTGGTGGAAAGCCCGCTCATGAAAGCGATGGAGTCGGGCCGCCTCTGCCGCGTTGAGGAACTGACGCGCATCCCCAGCGAAGTGCAAGACACCCTCATTACCGTACTCTCGGAAAAGACGCTGCCCATCCACGAATTAAATGCCGAAGTGCAGGCGAGAAAGGGATTCAACGTCATCGCCACGGCCAACAACCGTGATAGGGGCGTGAACGAGTTGTCGAGCGCGCTAATGCGACGTTTCAACACGGTGGTCCTGCCGGTGCCCGACACACTGAACGACGAGGTCGAAATCGTCACTCGTCGGGCGAGCCAGTTGGGGCGTGCGCTGGAATTGCCCGCGGAAGCGCCGGCGCTGGAAGAAATCCGCCGTGTGGTGACCATTCTGCGCGAGCTGCGCAACGGTGTTACCGAGGACGGCAAAACGAAAGTGAAGACTCCCAGCGGTACGCTCTCCACGGCCGAGGCCATTTCCGTCGTCACCGGAGGCATGGCCATGTCGGCTTATTATGGCGACGGCACGTTGCAGGCCCACGACGTGGTTTCGGGCCTGATCGGCGCGGTCGTGAAAGACCCCGTTCAAGATCAGCTTATCTGGCAGGAGTACGTGCAAACGGTGATCAAAGAACGCGATACCTGGAAAGACCTTTACCGCGCGACGCGGGAGTTTTTCTAGCATGGCGGCGCGCGACAATTCCGGGAGGATGGGCTTCCTAGCCCGTCACGAAGCAGCTAGACGAGCTAGGAAGCCCATCCTCCGGCAATGCGGTCGCTTATATGTGCAGTAAAGAATGACTATTCACGTTTACGGAATTCGACATCACGGGCCCGGCTGTGCGCGGAGCTTGCGCCGGGCGCTCGACGAGCTTGCGCCCGATGTGGTCGTGATGGAAGGCCCCGCGGACGTGCAGGAAGAATTGTCCTGGGCGGCGCACGCCGACATGAAACCTCCCGTGGCCCTGTTGATCTATCCGCCGGACGAGCCGCGCCGCGGAGTCTATTTTCCGCTGACCGTCTTTTCGCCCGAATGGCAGGCGCTTCAATGGGCCGCGACGACGAGCATTCCCGTTCGGTTGATGGATCTTCCCGAATCGCATCAGTTCGCCATCCAACGGATCGAAGAAGAGAAGGCCGTTGATCCAAACGGCGCGGCGGACGCTTCGCCCGACGGCGCAACTTGGCGCAGCGACCCCTTGGCGATGCTGGCGGAAGCGGCCGGCTATAAAGACCACGAATTGTGGTGGGAGCAACAAATTGAGCGGCGTTCGGACGCCGGCGGTCTGTTTACCGCCATCCTGGAGGCGATGCGTAGCGTCCGTGAGGCGGCGCCGGAGGTTCGTGAGCGCGACCTGCTGCGCGAGGCCTTCATGCGCAAAACCCTGCGCGGCGTAGTCAAAGAAGGTTTCGACAAAATCGCGGTCGTCTGCGGCGCCTGGCACGCTCCGGTTCTCGACGCCGAAGCGGTGGCGGGCAAGCTTGACGGCTGCAAGGTCAAGGACGACAGCGAGCGTTTGGCCGGGCTGGCGAAAATCAAAACGGCGGCGACCTGGATTCCTTGGACCTATTCGCGGTTAACCTATCGCAGTGGATACGGCGCCGGAGTGGAATCGCCCGGATGGTA
>DASVGM010000097.1:0-4531 GCA_036379555.1 Pirellulales bacterium
CCAACGCCGCGCCCCGACTTCTCACGAAGTCGGCTACGTGAAGACGGCTCGGCGAGCCGCCCCACGGATGCGCTCGCGCGAAGGGCTTCGCGGATCCCGGCAACCGTTTTGGGTTTCGGCCTTGGCTTGGCCGCTTTGTGCAAACTAACCGGGCTACTGCTCTTCGCCCTGCTTCCTTGCTGCCTGATCTGGCCGCGGGCGCGGCGTCTGTGGCGATCACTGACCGCGGCGTTTTGCCTCGGATTGCTCGTCATCAATGCCGGGTATCTCTTTGAAGGTTCATTGACGCCAATCGGCCAGTATTCCTTCGATAGCCCGCCGATGAAGGCGGTGGCGGCATTCTTGCCGCGTTGGCTGCCAGTGCCGTTGCCGCGATACTTTTTTCAAGGGCTGGACGCGCAGTTGGCCGAATCGGGCTACACGGCCTATTTGCTGGGCCAGTTCAACACGTCAGGGTTCTACACCTATTATCTGGTGGCGTTGCTCGTGAAGACACCGGCGCCGACCTTGTTGCTGCTCGGCCTGGCATGCGTCTATGGCGGCCGGCCAAGCTGGCGCGAGATGCCGCTCATGCTGACGGCGGCGGTTTTGTTCTTATTCTTTTCGCTCAGCGGGCATAAAAACATCGGTCTGCGGTACATCTTGTTTCTGGAGCCGATGATGGCCGTTTGGATCGGCCGCTTGCTGGCGTCGCCGACGACCGCGGCAACCTGGTTGCGCCGGACCATTTTAGGGGCGACCGTCTGCCTGGGCGGCATCGCGCTGGCGAGTTGGCCGCACTACTTACCCTATTTCAACTGGCTTAGCGGCGGCCCCGACCGTGGCCATCGTTGGCTGCTCGACTCCAATCTCGATTGGGGGCAAGACCTTGTCGCCCTGGCGCGATACCAGCGGCGCGAGCGGATCGCCGAGATCGATCTGGCCTATTTTGGCCGCGTGCCGCCGGAGGTGTATGGCATTCGCTACCGCACGTTGCGTGCCGGCGAAGCGCCTCGAAACCGCTACGTGGCGATCAGCGCAAATCTGCTCTGGGGGCTGACGTACATCGTCAACGGCGACCTGAACTATTGGCCCGACGATCCCGCTGGTTACGCCGCCTTCCGCGCTCGAAAACCGGTGGCGATTCTGGGGCACAGTATCTATTTATTCCATGTCGGTGAGGGTGCAATGACAGCAAAGTGAATTCCAATCCAAAGGCACGATCGGCGCCACCGCCTGAACATCAGTTACCCGACGATTACATGCCGCGAGCGTTCTTCGACTTTTGGCTCGGCGAGCCGCCGTGTGTTGGCTCGCCCTGAACTGTTCCATTCATCGTCTCATCGTCTTTATACCATGCGCGGCCCGAAATGAGGTTTCCTTCTTGGAGTGCGGCGATTCATCGCCGCTTTCCCCCGTCGCGGAGCGACCTTTGCTTTTCGACCAAGACGGACAGTGGCAGCGGCGGTTGCCAGGCCAGCGCTACGCGCGAGGCGGCAAAAGGCGGCTTCGCCGCAAAGGAAAGCGGTGATGAATCACCGCACTCCAAGAGGCGGCCGCCGATGTCGCGGCCTCATTCCTGGCCGCGCGACGTATGACAACCGGCCGCAGTAGAGCCGCTCCAGGGCCGTCAGCACCCGTTGGGCCAGCAGGGCATTGCCGCGAGAATTGGGGTGCAAGCCGTCGTCGCTCAAGTACGGGCCGCCCAGCCACATTCCGGGCGGGGCGACCGGACTGAAAAGCACAAACCGGCGGATGGTGGTGTCAGGAATCAGCTCCAGGTCGTGCTCGCGGGCCAGTTCTCGCTCCAATCCGGCGTAAGGATCGACAATGAACCCGCGCGGCACTTCCATCAGCACAACCTCGGCGCCAAGCGTGCGAGCGGCGGCGATGATCGTTTCCAGGTTTCGCTTGACCGCGGCGCGGCTGGCCCTTTTAAGCAGACTTTCGTCTTTGAGAAAGTCGTGTCCGCCAAGCTCGATCACCACGACGGCCGGCCGCGCCGCTTTCATTTCCGGCAGCTTTTTCAAGGCCGCGGCGGAGGTGATGCCCGGCTGGCCTAAATTGATGACCGGCAGCGAAACCATTTCGGCGAGCACCTCTGGATAGCCGCCGTCTCGCGTGTAGGAGGTGAGGCTGTCGCCCAGGCAAACGATCGATCGGCCTTGCGGCGTAGGGGGCGAGCGGCTAAGGTGCCCCGCCTGATGCGAGCTAATGGCAAAAGCGATCCAACCGCACCAGATGGCCGGCGGGCACGAGGCCGCCCAAAACCGTTTGCCGCGCCAGCCGAGCAACGAAGCTGTGACAGTCAGTGCCACACCGCACATCAAAAACCAAAGCCCCGCCGGCCAGTCGATGCGTTTTGTAACAATTATCGCGGCCCACGCCACTAAGAACCAAGAGGCGCGGTTTTTGCGAACGACTGCCATTGAATAAGCCGCGAACCAACAGGCCGACATCCAAACTATGCCCGCCGGAAACGTCAACAGCGACGCCACGACCGCCAGCGCCAGCAACAGCAGCCGGCCGATGCGCTTTGCGCCGTCCAGCCATGTATTGGCCAGTCTCGCGTCGGGGAGTGGAGCAATTTGGTTCATCGGTAGCCTGAATAGAGCGGCCTGCGGCGACCGGCCCCGCCGCCAGTATAAGGTAGAATTACCCAGGGATTCTACACACCTGTCAGGTTGGAATATGCGAAACTTCAATACCCAAGGCCGCAGGCCGCGCCATGAAGTTGCCGACGCCGGCGCTCTGAGGGTTGAAGTGCGACGCGCGCCGGGCGAACTGCCGCAAACGGTCGCGGCCGACCTGCTCGACCTCTCGCGGCACGGGGCGCGGCTGCGAGCCGGCACCGCCCTGGGCGAGCAAGAAACTTTGACAATTTGTTTGCGCCGCGTCGAGCTTGGTCTCGACTTACACTTGACCGGCGTGGTACGATGGCGCAAGCAAGATGCGGACGGCCGTTGGTCATACGGCTGTGAATTCAAGGATGAGTTACCGCTAGAGACACTCGGTGAATTTTTCTTGTGCGGAATTCTTTCCGCGCGGCCCGCGTGCTCCGGCTAAAACTGAGGTGCTATAGTCCCCATGGACGAATCTGGCCAAAGCGGCCGGCGTTTACAAACTCGCGATACCGTGCGGCTCGGCCTGCTCTTCGGCACGATTTACTTCGTGCAAGGAATGAGCGAGCCGACAACAGGACTCGTATCGCAACCCAATCAATCGCTCTTGAAGCAGTGGGGCGAAAGCCCCGAGCAGATCGCGCTGTTTCTGGCCATCCTGGCTTCGCCTTGGTGCCTGAAGCCGGTGTTTGGGTTTCTTTCCGATTTCTTTCCGTTGGCGGGCTATCGTCGCAAAAGCTACATGATTGTAGCCAGCCTGGTGGCGGCCGTCAGCTTTTTCGCCTTGGCCTGGTGGACGCCCTGGCCCAGCGACGCCCACAACCAGTTTTTAAGCTGGTTGCTCGTGCCGACCGTGGCCGTCATCTTCGCCAACGTGGTGGTCGACGCCATGATGATCGAGGCGGGCCAGCCGCGCGGCATCACCGGGCGACTGCAATCGGTGCAATGGGCGGCGATCTACGCCGGCAGCATTGTCACCGGCAAAATGGGCGGCATTCTCAGCGAGCACCAGGAGCAGCGACTGGCCTTCTTTGTCTGCGGCTGCCTGATGTCGGCCACGCTGGTGCTGTCGTTGCTCGGCGTGCGCGAGCCGCGGACCAAAGTTTCCCCGCGTGAGTGGCGAGAATCGCTCGCGGCCCTGCGCCAGGCGCTACGCTCGCCGGGCATGTTGGCGGTGGGCGCGTTCACCTTCCTGTGGTACTTCAATCCGTTCTGCCAAGCGGTGATTTACCTCCACATGACCGACCACCTCGGCTTCAGCGAAGAGTTTTATGGCGATACGATGTCGCTGATCGCCATCGGCTCGCTGTTGGCCTGCGTCTGTTACGGCTTGTATTGCCGCCGCATACCCATGCGGCGCATGGTCAACTGGGCGGTGGCGCTGGGGCTTTTGAGCACCTGGGGTTATTGGTGCGTGACCGATCGGGCGTCGGCCGCCGCCGTCAGCCTTTTGACCGGCTTCACCTATATGACCGCCAGCATGATCCTGGTCGATTTGGCCGCGCGGGCCTGTCCCATGGCTGCGGCGGGCACGCTCTTCGCGCTCTTCATGGCGGCGTGCAATACTAGCTCGGCGGTGACCACCTGGCTGGGCGGCACCGTCTACCAAGCGGTCGGCGAACGCTGGGGCTATACCATCGGCTTCGACGTGGTGATCGCCGTCGGGGGGTTGTTTTGTGCCAGTTCGTGGTGGGCGATTCAGTTTTTGCCGGCGCGTCTCTTGGGCTTGCCCGATCAGGCCGAAGAAAAAGTTCCGGTTCCGCTGCCGATGCCCGAACTGCCCGCGGCCTAAAGTAGCAGGCGCGCTCTGGCCTGCGCAAACTGCCCCGCTTTGATACGATAACGAGTTCAAATTCCATACCGGATTTGTTCCGTACCGCCACCGCCGGGCTTGTCCCGGTGGAGCGCTGACTGACTGGCTAGAACGAGCG
>DASVGM010000098.1:0-10967 GCA_036379555.1 Pirellulales bacterium
CCGCCGCAGGCGGCGTGGCGGCCCGCACAGGGGAGACCGACGATGGTGCGAAGGGGGGAGCGAGCGCCCTTAGCCTGCCAAACTCCTTCACCCGCCAGGCAAGCTGGCAGGGGTCGTGACTCTTCCCAGCACTTGTGTAGAACAACGAGGGCGTCAGCCCGCGGTTGATCGCGGCCAACGCCGATATGAGCCGCGGTAGCGGCGGCGGAGAATCGGCCCCATTCTCCACCGCCGCTGCCGCGGCTACGACGAGTCTCGCTTCACGATTCCGCGGGCTTGCGCCCACGGCTACACTCCGTTGGCCGCTCCGCGGCCGCGCTTCGCAACGGCTCGCCTCGAACGATTAACCGCCCTGCCAGGAACTCGCTCAAGAAGCGGTGGCGAACCGCGGAAAATTTGCCGATAAACGAAATTGGTGGGGCACACACCATTTTCGTCACGCGGAAGCGCTCGATCCGTTCCACACGTCCGGCGCCCAGGCGTGACCTGCGAAAGGTGACGCGATGAAACGACTGCCGATTCTGGTGGCATTCATGTTTGCCGCCGCTCAACCGAGCCTGGCGGCTTTTCCGGGCAACGGAATGTGGGGCGTTCGCCCGACAAAGCGAACGCGGGCCGATGCCGAACCGCTGGTGCGCAACCGCCGCGCCGGGCCGCCGCTCGACATTTATCCGGCCTATAATCCGCATTTTGACAACAGCATGCACGCCCGCGGCATGTCGCCCGGCGGCGGCAGCGCCTATCAAAACAACGAGTACTCCGGACGCGGCGCCAACATGTCATACAGCTATTGGGACGGCGGATTCAATCCCGGCAGCCTCTACAGTTTTTCGATGTATCCGCACTTCGATCGCCCCGGCTTCACCTATTGGCAAGGTGGGTATTAGTGGTGCCCAGGTCGCCCCACGGCGAGTCTAACAATGCCGGGACAATACTGACCTTGCCGGCGATCCGGCCAAGCGATAACCTTCCACAACCCCAGGTGGCTAAACTCGGCGGCGATGCGCGCCAAAGCTTCCAGCCGATCCTACTTCGATGAGCATTCAACCGATTATTACGCCTGCGACGCAGACCTCGGCGCTGCCGATCGCCATCGTTGTGCCGCCCCCCGCGGGCTGCCGAATCTGCGATTCTCGCCGGCTGGAGGGCGTGATCGACCTCGGCCGCCAGCCTTGGTGCAATCATTTTCTCAAGCCCGAAGAGTTGGGAAAAGAACCCGTTTATCCGCTGCGCGTCGTGTATTGCCACGATTGCCGCGCCGCCCAGCTCGACTATACCGTCAAAAAAGAGACGATGTTCGGCGACCACACGTACCTTTCGGGCGTGACGCGGTCGCTCTCCGCGCATTTTCGGCAGATAGCCACGGAGGTCGATGGCCGCTTCGCCGGCGGGAAAAGCGGCAAATCGGTGCTCGACATTGGTTCCAATGACGGCACGCAGCTCAAGCATTTCCGCGATCTGGGTTACGACGTGCTGGGTGTGGAAAGCTCAAAAACCACCGCCCGGCTGGCAACCGAGGCGGGCATCGCCACGTTGAATGAGTTCTTCAATCTGGAGGCGGCTCGCCGCATCGGACGCAAGTTTGACGTGATCAACGCGGCGGGCGTCTTCTTTCATCTGGAAGAACTGCACTCGGTGACCGACGGCATTCGCGAACTGCTGGCCGACGACGGCGTGTTTGTCGTGCAGTTTCTCTACATGAAGCGCATCATGGAGAACGTGGCCTTCGACCAGATTTATCACGAGCATCTGCTGTATTACAACCTGGCGACGATCGAAGTGCTGCTCAAGCGGCACGGATTGACCCTGTTCGACGCCTACGTGTCGCCGATTCACGGCGGCTCGGTCATCGGGTTTGTCACGCACAAGGGACGCGGCAAAGTGAGCGATCGCCTGGCGCGGCTGCTGCGCGCCGAGCGCGACGACGGCTCGAACGATGTTTCCGCCTATCGCATTCTGGCCAAGCGTATCGAGCGGATGAAGATCGACAACCTGGAATTCCTGGAAAACGCGCATCGGGCGCGGCGCCGCGTTTTCGGCATGGGGGCGCCCGTCAAAGGCAACACGCTGCTCAACTACTTTGGCATCGGCACGCGGTATCTCGAATGCCTGGTGGAAAAGAACGAGTTGCGCCGCGGCTTGTTCTCGCCGGGCATGCACATTCCCATCCGCATGGAAAAAGACCTGGCCGAACCGCCTGACATTTATTACGTTTTGGCCTGGAACTTTAAGAAAGAGATTCTGGCCAACAATCGCGAGTTGATGCAGCGGGGCGTCGAGTTTTTCTTTCCCGTCAATCCGCAGGAGTGACCACTTTCGATGCGAGTATTGGTGACCGGCGCGACCGGTTTTTTGGGAACGGCGTTGTGTGCCCAACTGTCGGCGCGCGGCGACGAAGTGACGCGGCTTGGCTCGAAGAATTGCGACCTGACCAAAGCCGGCTCGCTGGCGCCGTTCGACGGCCTGCTTTACGATCAGATTTACCATTTGGCGGCCTGGACGCAGGCGGGCGATTTTTGCCTGACGCATCCGGGCGAGCAATGGCTCATCAATCAGCAGATCAACACCAACGTGCTCGCCTGGTGGCAAGCGCGGCAGCCGCGGGCGAAGCTGATCGCCATGGGCACCAGTTGCGCGTATCCGCCTGATGGCGAACTGACGGAAGACCGGTTTCTCAGCGGCGAGCCGATTGAGAGTTTGTTCACTTACGCCATGACCAAGCGCATGCTTTACGCCGGCTTGGCGGCTTTGAGCAAGCAATTCGACCTGCGCCATCTCTGTCTTGTGCCTTCGACGCTGTATGGCCCCGGCTATCATACCGACGGCCGGCAGATGCACTTTATCTTCGACCTGATCCGCAAGATCGTGCGCGGCAAGCTCCACGGCGAGCCGGTGGTGCTGTGGGGCGATGGCCACCAATCACGCGAATTGGTCTATGTCGACGACTTTGCGAGAATCGCCATCGAACTGGCCGGCCGCGTGGACAACCAGGTGGTGAACATCGGAGCGGGCGAGGAGTTTAGCATCCGGCACTTCGCGCGGCTGATTTGCGATCAGGTGGGCTATGACTTCGATCGCATCCATTTCGACACGAGCCGTTACGTCGGAGCGCGGTCGAAGTGCTTGTCGGTCGAGAAACTGCGGAGATTGTTGCCCGCTTACCAGCTCACGCCGCTGCGCGACGGACTGGCCTCGACGATCGAGTGGCTGGCCAAGGAAGAACAGCGGCGCCACGCCGCCTAAAGCAACTTCTTCAATTGGCACTTCAGCTTCAGCGCCTGGGCGCGAACGCCGCCGGGGGCGAAGTAGGTGTAGCGAAAACTGGTTTCCACCGAGGTTTGCCACGGCTTTTTGCAATCGAGCGAGCCTGGACCAAGATCAAAGGTGTGGTCGCCGCGGGCAAAGCCATCTTCGATCATCCGCCGCATCAGCACCGTGCCGGCGCCGTGGCGACTGACCGCGGGATTGTAGCCCATCCGCAGCCCGTAGACGTGCCCGGCATAGTGGTAATTATAGGCGAAGGCGGCGGGCCGGCCGCCCACCAACAACAGGTTCAGGTCGAGCCCGCCGGAGCGAACCGCCGCCAGATGAGCGTCTCGCAGGTAAGGCTCGATGGCCGCGTGCGAGAGCGTGGTGCCGTCGGTCTGCTGCGCTTGCCAACTCGATCGGGCCACCGCGAGGCAGGTGTCGAACAAATCCCAACGAGGGGCCGCGTCGCCGTAGGACGTGCCGGCGGGGCGGTAACGCAGATGAACCACTTCGCCTTGTTCCGCCAACCGCCGCTCGCCGCGCAGAACATTGTTTCGCCAGTGACCGTCGCGCGCGGCCCAGTAATCACGCCACGACCCGGCGAAACAAACCGACGGCGCCTGCTGGTCGGCCTCTTCAATGGGCGCGAAGCCGATGAATCTCAGTGCCCGCCGCGTGCGACCGCCATCCGCGCCTTGACACTGAACGAACCGCAACGCGAGCAAATCCCAATCGCGCGGCCGCGACCGCACAAATTGCAGCGCCGCCGTCAGGGCGGTGGCCGGCCGCGGGCCGATCGGTCCATAAAACACTCCCCAGTGATCGAGTGGATAGGTCAGCACACGGGCCGAGCCGAAGCGCGTTTTTTCAGCACGCGCCACCAGCGGCACGATGCCCAGCGTCTTGCCGGCCGACCGCACCACCAGCACGCGCAGCGTTTGATCCTGGCCAAAGTGTCGCCAATAGGCTTGCAGCCAATCGAGCGAATGAAAGAATGTGGCGCCGGACGTTTGCGCCAGCAGCGACTTCCAGACGAGCCGGTAATGATCGAGCTGGTCGGCGTCGTTGATTTCGGTGATTTGCATGAAGTGCAACACTCAGCAATCGCGATGCCCGACCGAGGCGCGGCCGAAAAGACGCGCGCCGCGGGCGATTTTTGCGGTATTCGGTTCCGCAGGGAATCGTCGGCGCGGCAATCGGTCAACGCCGTGTTGCCAAAAAACAACACGGATGCGCGGCAAATGCCGTTGGCGTGTGGCCGGTTCGCCGTTATCATTCGCGCCCCGCGACAAACGCGCCGGTCGCGTTGGTTACGGTCCCGTCACCCGATCTACAACTGCATCGCGACGAATATGCCGCACGGATCCGCGGAAGGCCAATCGCCCAAACAATGGTTGCTGGGAAAAACGCAGGCGCTGCTGGGAATATCGCGCTTGCGCGCTCAGTTGACCCAAGAGCATGGAGAGTCGCTGGCGGCGCAGGGCGATGCGCGCCAGTTGCAGGCCGCGGCGAACGAAACCCTCGCCCGGCTGGCGCTGAAGCTGGATACCTGCGCCGCTGCCGTCGAGCAATGGAAAGCCGGCAACGAGGCGGCCGAAGCCGCGCCGTCGCCGCCGTCGCCCGCCGATCTCGAAAGGCTGCGCGCGATCGAGGGTCAAGGACTGTTTATTTTCGGCTGCGCGCGCTCCGGAACGACTATTCTGATGGATAGTCTCAACCGATCGCCGGAGGTTTTCTTGCTCGCGGAACCGGACATTTCCTTCCATGAGCACGAGACGGATTTCGTCACTTATCACAACGCGAAGCACGTCGGCTATGCTAATCGGCGGATGAAGGGCAACTATTTGCCGCCGCCAATTCTCCCTGAGAACGGGCCGCTCGACGCCTTGCTTCGTCTGGCGCGCGATTATCGCCACGTCGGCGAAAAGACGGCCATCGGGCCGGGTGATTATCCAGCCGACTGGCAGCAAATGTACCTTGATTTTCACGCCAAGTACTTTCTGCGCGGCAGGCACATTTTCATTCTGCGCAGACCGGTCGAGTCGATCTGGTCGATGACCAAGCTCTTTCCGACTTGGCCGCTGGCGCGACTTTTTCGGGCTTGGCTGCAAACGACGTCGCTGGTGCTCGAGGCATACCATCTGTTTCCTCATTCGCGTGTGGTCTTTTTTGAGGATCTGGCCGACGTGATGATCCACCGCCTTGGGCAATGGCTGGAGACCTCCATTCCAACCGTGCCCGGCACCTTCGGCGACAACTACGTGCGTTCGGCGGTGCTGGGCAACGACGTTCCCGCGCCGCTCAGGCCGTTCGGCGGCCTGTGCCGCGCAATGACGGGACTGTATCGCGACCTGCGGGAAAGTTTTTCCCACGAAGAGTACGTGTATCGCGGTTCGGCGAGCGAATGGGCCTACTTTGACGCGCGCTGGCGCGAAGTCGCGGCCATGCTCTCGCGGCTCGCGGCCGGTGAAGGCGAAGAGGAGCGGCAGCTCGCCGCCTAACACGTCTGCCGCCCTAACGCAGCCTGCTTAAGGCCAAGAAGCCCGCGGCGACAATCAGCGCGTTGAGGGCCAACGCGCCATAGAAGAAGCGGCTGCCACGCGCGCTGAGCGGCCGGTTCGAAAATGCCAAGATCAATACCACGCCGATCGAATAAATCAAAAGCGGCGGACACGGTATGCCCAACACCGAGCACCACCAAGCGCGGCGCGCGGCGCGGTCGTCGGCGTCGGTAGGCTCGCGGCGCTTGGCCGCGCCCGAGCCGCGGCCGCTTTTCGACGTCGTTGGATCCCAGGCCGGCACGACAATCTTCAGATCGTCCTCCGCGGCCGCACTCCGCGAACGTCGCGGCACGGTCACGCCCTGGTCCGTCGTCGCGCCGTTCTTGGCCGAAATCGCCGCGGCAGGCGGCGGCAAACCACCCGGCAGTTCAGCGGGCATTCGCGGCGTGACGAACGGAGTCGATGAACCGGCGGAAATCGGCTCGATCGACGGCATCTGTGGCGCCGCGGGTGGCGGCGCCGCGGGTATCGGCGCCGATGTCACTGGCGCCGAAATCAACGGCGCCGAAATCAACGGCGCCGGCGGCAGTGACGCCGAAATCAATGGCGCAGCCGAAAGTGGGGCAGCCGAAAGTGGGGCAGCCGGCATCGGAGGCAGTGGCAGGGGGGGCGGCGGGACGCTGCCGGCCGTGGCTGGTTGTACCGTTGGCAAGGGGGCGGCGCCGGTGATCGTTCCGGCGCGGGGCGTACCACACGACCAGCAAAGCGGGAACGATCCCATCACTTCCTCGCCGCATTTGGGGCATTTCCACGCCGGATGCGTCACGCGGGCCGCCGGCGTGATCTTAGGAATGGGAAACAGCACCTGCATTGCCCGTTCGAAGTCGGGCTGGCTCACTTGCACTTGCACGCGGCCGGCCGGCGCACCGTCCGCCGCCGGTTCCGGTTCGACCAAGGTGGCCGGAATGCCCGCCGTTTGCAGTTTGCCGCGAATTAGTTCCGCTTCGACGGTGGTGCGCAGCGCGGAGACGGTCAGGAATTCGTCAGACATAACGGTAGTTTAGCATATCCTCTTATGCTGTGATCCCCTTGGTCAACTCCATAAACGCCGTCTCCAGATTGACCTCTTCTTCTTTGAACAAGGTCAGCCGAAAGCCCGCGCCGATCAGCGCGCTGGGCAAATGACTGTAGTCGTTCTCACCGACGGCGATGGTCACCGAAAGCACGTCGCCCGTCGTCGATACTTGCTCCACCTTGGGCTGCGACTCAAGCAGCCGCGCCGCCGCCGCCTTGTCGCCCACAACGCTGATCTTCAACTTCGGCTGCCTCCGCACGCGCCGCATCACCTCGTCGACGTCGGAATTCACTTCCAACACGCCGCGCTCAATGATGCCGATCTTGTTGCAAATATCGGCCAACTCCGGCAAGATGTGGCTGGACACCATGATCGTCTTGCCCATTTTGCGCAGCTCTTTCAGAAGCTGCCGGATTTCAATTCGGGCACGCGGATCCAGCCCGCTCGCCGGCTCGTCGAGCAGCAGCACCTGCGGATCGTGCAGCAGCACGCGCGCCAGGCCGAGCCGCTGCGTCATGCCGCGCGAGAGGCTGGTGACCAACGCCTGTCGCTTGTAGCCCAGATCGACCAGGTCGAGCACCTCGTCGCACACCTTGCGGCGCTTCGCGCCCTTGATGCGGTATGCCGCCGCGAAAAATTCCAGGTACTCAATCACCTTCATGTCGTCGTACACGCCGAAGAAGTCGGGCATGTAGCCGATCAAGCGGCGGATTTCCTTGGGACGAGTGTAAATCGAATAGCCGCAGACGTAAGCCTCGCCCCAGGTGGGATTGAGAAGCGTGGCCAGGATTTTCATCGTGGTGGTTTTGCCCGAACCGTTCGGGCCGATAAAGCCAAACACGTCGCCGGCTTCCAGCTTGATGTCAAGGTGGCTGATGGCGTGCAGTTCGCCATAGACCTTGGTCAGATCGCGCGTTTCAATCACGGTTGCTTCGCGGTGGTTAGTGTACTGAAATCAGAAAGCGGTAAAACGTCGTTTGGTCTTTGTTCGCGGCAGCGATCGCCGCGCCGTCGGAAAGCACCTCGGCCGCCGCCCGGTCGGCGGCGCCCCAGAGAATGACCTGGCCCATGTCCAAGTGATCGCTGAGATCGACAAACGCCTGGTAGCGGTTGAGCAGACCGGTGTAGCCGCGGCCGTTGACGCCGCTGTAAAACATCATTTGTTGCAAGATCGACCGCGCGTTGAAGCTCGTCTGATCGTACGGCGTGGCCACTTGAATCGGCGTGTCGCGGTCGCCCTCGCGAATGTACTTGAAATCTTTCAACAAGGCGAACAGATCGCGTTGCTCGCCCGCTTGCACGCTCACCGGCACGCCGGGCGGCAACTCGGCAAACTGCCACGCCCAGCGCCCGGAAACGAGCAGGCAATCTTTGAGCGGTTGGCCCAGGCGGTTCGTCACCGTGCCTTCGACCACTTCGTCGCGGCCGGCTTTGAGCTTCGCTTCAATGCCCGCGGCCGCGGTGGTTTGCCAACGGCCGACAAAACTCTTGCTCGACCAGATCGGAATCGGCACGTCTTCAATCGTGCCCGACTCGGCGGAAATGCGGTACGAACGCGCGACGCCGCTGGGCGCGGAGACTTGCTGTTCCATGCCGCCCAGCACGTTGCCCGGCAACCCTTGCCAGGAAAGAACACTTTCGTTTCCCTGGCGATCGTTTTGGCCGGGTACTTGCGACCGTAGCGATAAATCATACGTGGTGGTGGCCGGACTGAAGAGGTTGAACCAACTTGTGCCGCGCACGCGACCGCTGGCGAGATCGATATCGACCAGATCGACCTGGTTGAGCAGCAAGCGGTCGCCTTTCAGGCGGTAGGCCGCCCAAACGGCGCCGCCGCAAAACAACACGACAATCAAAGGAAACGTGATCCACGTCCATTCCATCCGGCGGAAGACGGTCTTCAGCAGCAAAAAATCGAGCGGGCCGACGAGCGCGATATAGACGACGGCCAAGGCGGCCACGGCCCAGAACGGCGCCAGGTTGACGCCGCGAAACTGATCGAGCGTAGCGCGCAACTGGCCGGAAAGATCGACCAACCCCAAATGCGCGGCCGAGGGCGCGGCATATTCGGTTTCCTCGTGTTCGCCCTTGGTGCGTTCGCCCAGCAGACGGCGAATCGCCAGACCGCGGCCCGGCCATTCGGCCAACGGGGGCCGGCTGAAATCCATCGCCGCGAAGGTGACTTCGCCAAACGTGTAGGGCGCGCGGACAATCAACGGAAAGTCGCCTTCACTTAAAACCGCTCGGCCGCGCACGTCGGCCAACCGCGCGGCGGGCAAGGCATGACGTGTGCCGCGGCTGAAGCGCAGGGGCGCGCCGCCGTACGTGCCGCCATAGACCTCCAGCGAGGTTGTGCGCGTCAGGTTCGCCATGCCCGCCAGCGTGCCCGGCAGAAACCGGCTCAACGGTTGATCGCCGCCGAGCACGCGCTCGCTGTCCGGCCCCAACGCCAGCACCAGTTGGCCGCCCGCGCTCAGCCAATGTTCCAGCGCCGCCAGCCGCGGCGAACCGGCCAGCGCGGCATCAAGCCCCGAGGCGGAAGGACCGATCACGAGTTGATCGACGCCTTCATAGCCGATCCATTGCTCCGGCAAGTGCTCGGTGCCGGCGAGTGAAACAAGGTTGGTTCGTTCCGCCCGATCGCGCTGCCGGGTCAACGCTTCTTCCAAGCCGATCGGCTCACCCAGCGAAACAATCATGCCCTCGGTCGAGGCGAAACCGACGTGGAATTCGACGTCTTCGTCTTCGTCTTTACCGTCGGCGTCGGCCGTGATGGTCCGCGCGGTGAGAACCGCTTCGCCGGCGACGAGCGAAATGGTCAGATTGCCGCGCGCGCCGCCGAATTTGGCGCAGGCGTGTACGCGCACCTCGGCGGCGGCGGGAATTTTGAATGGCCGGCTCAGTGTTTCGCAGCGCAGCCCGTCGCCATCCACCGCCGAAAGCGCTAACTTTCCCTCCAGCGGCTTGTCGCCGCCTTGCAACTTCACTTCGACCGGCGTCCAAAAGCCGACGCGAAAATGTCCGGCGAAACCGACGCGCACGCGCGTGATCGACACCGCCTCTCCGGCGCGCGCCTGACCGCCGCAGGCGATCAGCATCGCCAGCAGGCAAGCGCGCAGCGCGGTTGGGTTGCGATCGTGGCTGGCGGCCGGTTGGCTTAGGGTCGGGTGAATCAAACGCATTAAGTTCATTCTACTCCAAGCATCTTGACCAAGAAGGCATAGCCGTCGGCCATTTCTTCAATGGCCTTTGAGGTGGGAATGCCCGCCCCGTGGCCGGCGCTGGTCTCAACGCGAATCAGCACCGGCGCCGCGCCCGCCTGCGCGGCTTGCAGCGCCGCCGCGAACTTGAAGCTGTGCGCCGGCACCACGCGGTCGTCATGGTCGGCCGTCGTGATCAACGTCGGCGGATATTTCGTGCCCGGCTTGATGTTGTGCAGCGGAGAATAAGCCGCCAACGCGGGGAATTCGTCGGCATTGTCCGGCGAACCATACTCCGAGCACCAGGCCCAGCCAATGGTGAACTTATGGAAGCGCAGCATATCCATCACGCCCACCGCCGGCAGCGTCGCCCCATAGAGATCGGGCCGCTGCGTGAGACACGCGCCCACGAGCAACCCGCCGTTGCTGCGGCCGGAAATCGCCAGCTTTTCGCGCGAGGTGTACCCCTCGTCGATGAGCCACTCGGCCGCCGCGATGAAGTCGTCGAAGACGTTCTGCTTTTTCTCCTTCATGCCCGCTTCGTGCCATTGGCGGCCGTACTCGCCGCCGCCGCGCAAATTGGGCATGGCGAACAGCCCGCCGCGCTCCAGCCACGCCAATCGGCCGACCGAAAAGGCGGGCGTCAGCGAAATATCAAATCCACCGTAGGCATAAAGATAAGTTGGCCGCGGCCGATCGAAGGTCATTCCCTTGCGATGCACCAGAAACATCGGCACGCGCGTGCCGTCTTTGCTCTTGTAAAACACCTGCTTCGTTTCGTAGTCGTCGGGATTGAAGGCCAGCTTTGGCTCGCGGAACAACTCGCTTTTGCCCGCCTCAATATCATAGCGGTAGATCGAAGCGGGCCGGACGAAACTCGTGAAGGCGTAAAACGTCTCTCGGTCGCCCGCGCGGCCGCTAAAACCGCTCGCCGTGCCGATT
>DASVGM010000099.1:0-2691 GCA_036379555.1 Pirellulales bacterium
CACCTGGCAGGGAATATCCCAGACGCAGCCTCCCGGCAGATACTTGGCGTCGCGATGCAGGTCGGCATAAACCGAGATGCGCCGCCGCTGCACCTCCTTGATTTGCTTGAGCGTTTCCAAATCAATGCCGCGATCATGGTAGATCACGCCGTCGGAATCGGAACAGGCCACGACCTTGCCGCCCAATTGCTCGATCTTTTCGATCGTGTAAATGGCGACGTTTCCCGAACCGGAAACCACGCAGGTTTTGCCCTCGATCGATTGTCCGCGGGCTTTCAGCATTTCATCGACAAAGTAGGCGGCGCCGTAGCCGGTGGCCTCTTTGCGCACCAAGGCCCCGCCCCAGTGCGGACTTTTGCCGGTGAGCACGGCCGATTCATAACGGTTGGTCATCCGCTTGTATTGGCCGAAGAGAAAACCGATCTCTCGTGCGCCCACGCCGATGTCTCCCGCGGGAACGTCGGTGTATTCGCCCACATGGCGATACAGTTCGGTCATGAAGCTTTGACAAAAGCGCATCACTTCGTCGTCCGATTTTCCCTTGGGGTCGAAATCGGAGCCGCCTTTGGCGCCGCCGATGGGCAGGCCGGTCAGGGCGTTTTTGAATATCTGCTCAAAGCCCAGGAACTTGATGATGCCCAAATACACTGACGGATGCAGCCGCAGGCCGCCCTTGTACGGACCAAGGGCGCTATTGAACTGCACGCGAAAGCCGCGGTTGATTTGCACCTCGCCGCGGTCGTCTTGCCAGGGCACGCGAAAGATGATCTGCCGCTCCGGCTCACAGATGCGCTCGATGATTTTGTGCTCGGCGTATTGCGGGTATTTGCGCAAAACGGGCGCCAGCGTGCCGATGACCTCGCGAACCGCCTGGTGAAACTCATGCTCTCCCGGATTACGCCGCACGACTAACTGGTAGATTTCTTCTATTTTTTCTTCAGTGCTTGCCACAGACGGTCTTCCCTTACTTTTTTGGTGAACCACATAAGATACACCGTGGTCGCTCGGTTTGACAGTCTTCAACTTCGTTTCGCCGCAATTCAGACATCAGCGAACGGCGCGTCCCGGTCGCCCAGCGAGTAATCCCACACGACTGGCATGGGTTGGCAGGAAAAGGTTAAAATGTCGTAATATTTTAGCAACCTCATCCATCACCGCGAGGCGAGCGTGTCGATCGCATGTCCGAATTGCCGGCAAACCATGAAAATCAACCAGCCGAAGCCCGGCCGGTATACTCCTCAATGCCCTAAGTGCGGCCGGCGGCTCCTGATTGTCGTTTCTGAAGATTCCGCGGCGCCCCCAAGTGTGGCCCTATTCAACGGAGATGTCGCCGGCGGTCGCACGCCAACCGCCGCCGCGCAAGCGCCTCAGACAGATCCCAATGCCACGGCCGACTTCGCATCATCGCCCACCGCGAACGCCCGTGCGCACGGCGCGTTCGCCGAGACGATGGCTCCGGCCGCTCCAACGGCTCCGGCGGCCAGCCCGGCGGCCGCCACGATCGCGCCCGCCGCACGGCCGGCGGCGCACGCCGGCGACGACACGACCGGGTTTGATATGCCGGCGGCGCCGGAGACGTCCGGCCAACTGTCGGGCACGCTGGGCGGCTATCACCTTCTCAAACAGCTCGGCAAGGGCGGCATGGGCGCCGTTTACCTGGCTAAGCAGGTGTCGCTCGACCGCGACGTGGCGGTCAAGGTCATGCGCTCCGATTGGGCGCGCGATCCGCTGTTCGTCGCGCGCTTCACGCGCGAGGCGTTCGCGGCCGCGCAGCTCGTCCATCACCATGTAGTGCAGATTTACGACATCGGCGTCGAAAAGCAAAACAACTATTTCAGCATGGAACTGGTCGATGGCCAGTCGCTTTCGCAACTGGTCGAACAGCAAGGCAAGCTCGATCCCGAGGTGGCCGTCGGCTATGTCTTGCAGGCGGCCCGTGGCCTGGCGTTCGCGCATCAACAGGGAATGGTTCATCGCGACATCAAGCCCGACAATCTGCTCATCAACCGTCATGGCATTGTCAAGGTGGCTGATCTCGGCATCGTTAAAGTGCCCGGCGCGACGGGGCAGGCGGACGTTGCCTCGCGTCCGGCCGCCGCGGGCGCCCTCACGGCGGTGGCGTCCGGCGCGGTCACGATGGCCGGCGTGGCGATGGGCACGCCGCACTACATGGCGCCCGAGCAAGCGCGCGACGCGGCCGGCGTCGACGCCCGGGCCGATATCTATTCACTCGGCTGCACGCTCTACATGCTGCTCACCGGACAACCGCCGTTTTCCGGAAAAACCGCGATCGAGGTCATGACCAAGCACGCTTCGGAAGCGGTGGTGCCGCCCGATGTGGTCGTGAAGCGCGTGCCCAAGAATCTGTCCGAGATCATTCTCAAGATGGTGGCCAAAGAGCCGACCGACCGTTATGCGAACATGAACGAGGTCATCCAGGCGCTGGAAGGTTTTTTGGGCGTCGACCACGGCCGGCCGTTTTCGCCGCGCGAAGAACACGCGGCGGCGCTAGAACAGGCCGTCGCGGCGTTTTACGCGCCGCCGCTGGCGCGCTGGCGAGGCAAGATCGCCGCGGCGTGGTTCGGCGGCCTGGCGTTGGCCACGGTCATTCTGGCGCCGTTTTCTCCGGCGCTGGCCATTGGCTGCTTGGGGGCGATGCTGCTCACCCCGCTAGCGCACCTGATCATCTCC
>DASVGM010000100.1:0-6334 GCA_036379555.1 Pirellulales bacterium
TTGGCTGTCTACAACGGCATTTGTCGCCATCCTTTTCCGATTTTCCGCCGCTTGGCCGCCGCAGGCGGCCAAGCGGCGGAAAATCGGTGGTTTGGGGAAGGCCGCCGGTGTAGACGACCAACGTGAATCTCCACCCGGCGAGCGGGTGGCATCAAGGGTCCAACGCCGCCACGACGAAACGAAGTAATGATTGTCAACTCTTCAAGTTGCGATTTGAGACGGTGCCAATTCTGCTACGCGGCGTACGCCGCTTCTTCCAGGCCCCGCGAAGAATCTCAGCAGCGGCCGCCCACCTCAAAAGGCGCTGGATCGATGTGCGGGGGCTGGCCGCAGAGCAACTCCGCCGCCAAACGGCCCGTGGCGGGCGACATCGACACTCCCAACATGCCATGCCCGGCGGCCACAAACAGATTGTCGCGCCCCGGTAGCCGCCCAATAAAGGGCAGCCCATCGGGCGTCATCGGCCGCCAACCGTACCATTTTTCCCAGACGGGTTCCGCGGTCGGCTCGCGCAAATAAACCGCGGCGCCGTCCCTAAGCAACTGCAATCGCCGCGGCGGCAATCGCGTGTCGTAACCCGAAAACTCCATCGTCGATCCAATCCGATAGCCGCCGGCCAGCGGCGTAATCGCCACGCGATGCTCTTCAAACAACATCGGCAACCGCGGACAAATCGCGGGGCGCGGCATCGTCAGAGAGTATCCCTTGCCGGGCTGAATGGGCAACGAGAAGCCCAACAGGCGGCGCAGGCGCGGCGTCCACGCGCCCGTAGCGATGAGCACCTGCTCGACCGCCAACTCGCCTTGATTGGTTAGCGCTTTCCGCACGACGCGCCGCTGATGGATAAGCTCGCGCAGTTCGCAATGTTCGCGGATTTCGACTCCCTCGGCCTCCAAGACGCGGCGCCAGGCCGACATCAATTTGTCGGGCCGCAGGTGGCCGTCGCCCTCATAATGAAAGCCTCCCGCGCAGCCGGGCTTGAGCGCGGGCTCCAACTGCTCCAGCGCAGGGCCATCGTAGCGCGTCGCGCCGACGTTGAACTCCTCGCGCAGCAGCCGGTCGGTGGCGGCATAATGTTCCAGCGCCGCGGACGTCTTAAACACAAATAACAGGCCGCGAGCTTCCCATTCTACGTCGTGGAGGGTGTTTGCCAGCAGCTCGTCGTACAACGATCGCGAGGACGCCAGCAGCGTTTGCATGGCGTGGCCCGCGGCGAGCATGTCGCGGGCATTGCACCGCCGCGCAAAACGCCAAAACCAGTTCCAATAGGCCGGGTCGAGCTGCCAGCGGACTTTCAGCGGCGAATTTCGCGAAAACAGGGTTCGCAAGGCGCCGCGAACGGCGCCGGGACCGGCCAGCGGCAAGACATGGCTCGGGCAGACAAAACCGCAGTTTCCGTGCGAGCAGCCGCTGCCGAACGCGCCTTGGTCGATCAACGTGACCGCGCGCCCCGCTTGGCGCAGGTAATAGGCGCAGGCCGCGCCGATCACTCCGCCGCCCACCACCAGCACTCGATCTTCGTCCTTCGCGGCGCTCACTTGGCCTCCCATTTCGTTCACGATCACCGGCGCTTTCCGCTTTGTTCGTCGCTCTTAGTTTACCGGCCGGGCGGGCGAAAGGAACCTCGCCAGTACCGCTCGCAAAGATCGCCGCAACGGTTCGGCGTCTTGGTCAACCGCTTCGTCTGTAGTCGGCGTCTCGCCGGCGGAAACGGGTGAGATTCCGTGCCAGGAAAGCTGCCGCCGCGTTTGGCCCGCCGAAACGGAATTCACGCGCTGACAAACGCGCACCGCCCATAGCACGCCATACAGATCGCGAAAATCGAGCCAGGCGCCTCGCCACGCATCGGCAACTGGCCGTCGTCGCCGGCTCAAAATGGCGGCCCACAAGGCTGCCAGCGAGAGCGAAACGACTCCGGCGGTGAACACCCAGGGTGGAGCTTCGGGCCAGAACGAGAACGAACTTGCCAGCACGCCAAGCTGGCCCGCGGCGGCTAATATGGCGGCGGTGGCGTAGCGTGTCGGCAGATAGTTACAAACTTGCATCAACAGCAAGGCGGCCAACAACCATTGCCAGGCCGCGTGAGGCGACGGCTTCACCCCTTCGATCAGCCAGCTTCGCAAATCCTGAAAGGCGAGCAGAGCGACCAACGACGCCACGATCCATTGCCACGCCACGTGCTGCGGCCGCTTCGCTCCCAGGAGGGCCACAAAGGGCGCCACCACGGTCACCGCGGCCAAGTATTCCAGATGCATCGCTGTCAAACGGTTGGCAGCGGCATTGCCCGCGGCCCAGGCCGCGTCGGCGGCGAGCACGGCGAACGAGAAAGCCGCCCAAGCGCAGGGCGCGGCGAAGGTCGTATCGCGCAGCCGCCAACTGGCGGTCGCGGAAAGCGCGGCGGCCAGGCCGCCGCAGGTGAGGGCAATCATAATGGAGCGTCGTCAGGGTCGTTCCCGGTGTTGTGATGATAAAAAAGCGCAGGCGCTGCCGGCGAGTTTGCCGCCGTTGCCAAAAATGCGGGCGAGCTTCAGTGTAATCGTCGGCCGAACGGTCGAAAACTCGGCGCCGGCACTTGCTTTACCGTGGGCGTGGGGCATGCTTTGCTAGAGCAATAGCGACTTCGTCCGCGGCTATGGATCCGCGCCGCAAAGGCAAAACGCCCGCGCGATCGACGAGTCGGTCTGGACGCGCGCGCGGCCAGATGGCGAATGACAAGGAGTCAAACGATGAAATGTTTACGCATTCCGCGTGTCGTCGCGGCGGCCACGCTGGCTTTTGCCGCGGCGCAAGTGGGGGCGGCCGAAGGGGCCAACCCCACCGGCAATCTCTATTATGGTTACGGCCAGGGAAGTTTTGGATATACCGGCGCCGGCTACACGCCGGGCCCCGCCGGCAACGGCGTCGCTCCCGGAGCGCCGGGGCCGGATGCGGGCTATAGCTACGGTTACACGGCGCCAGGCTACGCGCCTGCCGACGCGGGGGCCTATCCGGGTTATGGATATGGCGACGGCTATGCCGGTGGTTATGGTGGCCAAGGCTGCGACGCCTGCGACGCCTGTGGTGGACGGCATGGCCGGCACCACCACCGCCGCCACCGCCACCACTGCTGCAGCTTTGGCGGCAACTGCGATTGCTGCTCCAATTCCTGGAGCACCTATTGCGGTCCTGGTTGCGACGAGGGGGCCGGCTGCTGCGGGGCGCCCGTCAAAGTGCATCGCCGCCATCGCGCCTTGGGGTGCGGCGCGGGGCCGTGCGTCGATGCGTCTTGTTGCACTCCGCCCAGCGGGCACGGGCGCCACTGTCACGCGCGCCGTCGGCGGCGGGGCTGCGCTCCAGTGACCATCAACTACGGCATGGGCGGCCCGGCCGCCTACGACATGGGCGGCGATGCCTACGACATGGGCGGCCCCGCCGAATACACCGATAACAACACGGAAACCGGCCAGCAACCCAGCCCGGCCGACCCGGACGCGGGCGAACCGATTGAGTCACCCGGCCCGTCTCTTGAGCCGGCGGACGAGGCGTAGCGCCTGCCGGTGGAGGAATCTTCGCGATAACAGTTGCAGAAGGGCGACCGTTTTCGCCGATACGTCAACTACCAGCATGCTGGAAGGACGGAATGGATGCCTGGTCCGTTCAGGATAGAGGTCATGGCAAGTCGATGGACCGAATTGCCATGACCTTTTTTTTGCGCCGCCTGTGGATGGACGACGCGTTCCGGCGGCCGTTGATTTTTTTCTCGCCGCGCCACTTGTTGCGCCGTGATACCCCGCGTATGATGGATAACAGCACCGAGTGAAGCGGGGCGCACATTGCGGCCACTCGGCGAACGCACCAAACGGGCCAGCCAGTTAGCCGCCGACGTCCAAGGGCAAGCAAAACGTCGTCGCAAAACAACTTCCACGCCGTGAAGATCGCTTTTGCGCGACGGATGACGTCGGCTCCTGTGAGGAGCTTCTGTCTTTTTTGTAAAACTGCCATTTTTTAGCAGTTTCTCTATGCGCGTATCAAAACCGTTGCCTGACGTTTTTGTCAGGCAATTTGGGGGTATGCCGGCGCGCAGGCTGCTTTTCAGGCAGCGAGGACATTGGCGGAATGGGTTGATTTGTTGGGGGGCGCGAATGAGGAGGGTTGCATGAGCTTGTCCGAAGCCGACGCGCAGGGATTTCGCACGGATCCCGCGAAGGTCAACAGCGTCGTTACGCCGAGCCGACCGTTGAATCGCATTCAGGAGGTGCGTCGGCAACAAGGGGTTTCCTTGCGTCGAGTGGGGCAATTGTTACACACAGACATCCGTGACTTGCGGCGCGAGGAGGAGCCCACCGCCGATCTGCCGGTCAGCCGGCTCTATCAATGGCAGCAGGCGTTGGAAGTGCCGCTGGCCGATTTGCTGGTCGATCCCGGCGCGCCGCTCTCCGCGCCCGTGCTGGAACGCGCCCGCCTGGTGCGCATCATGAAAACCGTGGCGGCCATCCAGGAAAAGGCGCCGAACACCTCCATCGAACGCTTGGCGCAAACCTTGGTCGACCAGGTGCTGGAGATCATGCCTGAATTGAAAGACATCAACCCTTGGCATTCCGTGGGCCAACGCCGTTCGCTGGACGAATGCGGGCGAATCGCCGAGCGGACGTATTCCGATCAGCTCTGGATTGACCCTTAGATCGTCTAAGAAAAGGAACGGGTTCTTGGAGGATGGGCCTCCTGGCCCGTCACCATTTACGGTGACGGGCTAGGAAGCCCATCCTCCGGTGACGGTGGCATTGCGTTTCGTTAAACGCTCTAAGTCCAAATTCACGCTCTCGCTGCATCGTTCCGCCGTAGGGGTTGCTGGCTTCTTGAGTCGGCCGGCCGTAGCGGTCGAGTGGCGGCTGAGGCGGATAACCGCCCGGCCCACCGGCGCCGGTCTGCGGATAGCGTCCGCCGCCGCCGCCCGCCGGTGGCGCATAGCCGTTGGCGGCGGTGGTGGCCGTCGCGGGCGCGGCGGGCGAGTAGTCGCTGGTGCTGCCCGGTCGATAGTGCGGATCAGCCTGGCTTACCGCGTTCGGATCGGCATTGTACGCTCCGCCAGGCGGTTGATAAGGCTGCGTTCCCGGCGGGGAATAGCCGGTATTGCCGGGCTGATACTGCTGCTGCTCGTTTTGGGCGGGCGGCTGCTGATAACCGCCGCCGGGCTGCGCGTTCGGTTCCTGTGAGTAGCCGCCGCCAGTGGCATCGTAGGGCGAGGCGGTGCCATAGTTGGCCGGCGCGGCGCCGGCGGGCGGCTGTTCATAACCACCCGCCTGGTTCCCGGCGGCATAAGGGTTGCTCGCTGTTTGGGCGTAGGGTTGCGACTGGGAATAGCCGGCCGGTTGACCGGCATAGCCGCCGCCCGCGCCCGCGCCGTTTTGGTAGCTCTCTGGATAAGCGCCGTTGGGCTGCTGCTGGCCATACTGCTGCTGCTCGTAGGGATTGGCGCCGTTGGCGGCGCCGCCCATGCCCGCATATTGGTCTTGCTGCTGGTTGGCGTTGCCGATGGGGTAGCCGTTGGCGGCGGCATAGTTACCCGGCGCGCCCTGCGCACCGGGCTGCGCGTAGCCGGATTGGTCGTAGGCCGGGGCGGCCTGCGCTGGCTGCGAGTACGATTGCGGCGGAATGCCGGTAGGGGGCGTGGTGGACGAGTTGGAATAGACGGGGCTTTTGTGGCCGGGCCACCAGCCGGGCTTGGTGCCTTGGCAACCGATCGCGCCCAGCGTTGAGAGTGACACGACGGTCCACCGCGCTAATGAGGCTTGCATCGCTATTGCGCCCTTGGAGGTAGTTTGCCAGGGAAGCCACAGCGACGCGGCGCGATCGGCTCGATCGCGGCGTATTCCGGCGGTCTCCTTCCCTGAAGACGGGAGTTGTTGATGTGTGCGTGCGACGTTCCCGCCAGTCGGCGGTAGGAGCGTCGTTTGCTAGAGTGGTTATTCGGACGTTTGCCTGCTTTTCTTTACGCAAGCCGAACATTTTGCCTGCGCGATACGACCGGACGCGGCAAGCCGCGGCGCACCGGTGTTCGTGTGCGGCGGATTATAGGCCCGTCGCCGTGCGGGTCAACGTCAATTATCGCGGGAAAGCCTCAATGGTCCGCCGCAGCCGCGGCCGGCCGGCGCAGCGTATGCGCCGTTTCGCGCGTCGCGGTGATAATTCGTTCTTCGATCTCAGGCCGAAACGGGCCGGGCAACGCCGAGTAACGCATCGCGCCGCCGCCCTCATAGCATGACCTACTCCGGTTGAAACGCCTCTTAGAGGCTATCCGAAAACTCGGATTTCACCGTGGCAGCGTATCGTGGGGCGGCTCGCCGAGCCGTCTTTC
>DASVGM010000101.1:0-12679 GCA_036379555.1 Pirellulales bacterium
CACGTTTCATACCGCGGTCAGCATCACCGCCGGCGGGCCTGACGTGACGAGCGGGGCAAGTTCGCTATTCTCCGCCGGTCCCAGCATCGACTCGGCAGGCAACCTGAGTTTCACGCCCGCCGCCGACGAATGGGGCACGGCGCTGGTCACCGTCACCTTGCAAGACAACGGCGGCACGGCCTTTGGCGGTGTGGATACGTCGACATCGCAAACCTTCTTCATCACGGTCAACCTGGTCAATCATGTGCCGAGCTTCACCGCCGGCGCCAATCAGACCGTTGATGAAAACGCGGGCCCGCAGTCCGTCGCCGGTTGGGCGACGCAGGTCAGCGCCGGGCCGCCCAGCGAGGCCAATCAAAACTTGACTTTCATCGTCACCGGCGACAGCAATCCAAGTCTGTTCGCCGCGGCGCCGCAAATCAGCCCCAGCGGCACACTCACTTACACCCCCGCCACCGACGTCAGCGGCACGGCCACGATCAGCGTCGATTTGCAAGACAGCGGCGGCACGGCCAACGGCGGCAAAAACACCTCGGCGGTGCAGACTTTCACTATCGCCGTCAATTTTGTGAATCAGCCGCCTACGTTTGTCTCCGCGGGCAACGTGACGGTGCTGGAGAATTCCGGCCCCGCCAATCAGTCCAAATGGGCAACTAACATCAGCCCCGGCGCGCCGCAAGAGGCCAACCAATTGCTGATGTTTCAGCTCAACACGGTCTCGACCCCGCCGGGATTGTTTTCCGTGGCACCGGCTATTGATTCATCGGGCAACCTCACCTTCACGCCCGCTGCCAACGAGTTTGGCACGGCCCAGGTTGCTGTCACGCTGGTCGACGACGGACGCGAACCCGACGGCAGCCTCGGCACGCCCGCCAGTTCGGCGCCGCTGACGTTCACCATCACCGTCGCCTTGGTCAATCACGCGCCCAGCTTCACGGCGGGCGGCAGCCAGACGGTCATTGAGAATGCCGGCATGCAAACGGCGCCCGGCTGGGCCACTGGCATGAGCGCCGGACCTCCCAGTGAAGCCGGCCAAACGCTGAACTTCGTCCTCACACCGACAAACCCCGCGTTGTTCTCCGTGCCGCCGGCCATCGATCCGGCCACCGGCAATTTGACATACACTCCCGCCCCCGACGTCAGCGGGCAAACCTTGGTCAGCGTGCAATTGCACGACAGCGGCGGCACCGCCAACGGCGGTCAAGACACCTCGGCGCCGCAGACCTTCGGCATCACGATCAACTTCGTCAATCAGACGCCGCAGTTCACCGCCGGCGCCGATCAAACGGTACATGAAACGCCAGGCCCGCAAACGGTGCCGGGCTGGGCCACCGGCATCAGTCCCGGCGCGCCGCAAGAGCAAAACCAATCGCTGACCTTTGTGGTCAGCACCGACAACAACGCGCTGTTTTCGACGCCGCCGGCCATCGATCCGATCACGGGCAATCTGACGTATACGCCGGCGGTTTATGCCACCGGCACGGCGCACGTCAGCGTGCAACTCAAAGACGACGGCCGCGAACCTGACGGATCATTTGGCCCGACCGCCATTTCACCATCGCAGAGTTTTACGATCACGGTTACGGAATCGAACCAGGCGCCGGTCTTCACACCCGGACCCGATCAGGTGCTGAGCGGCAGTTTCAGCGCCATCACCGTGCCCGGCTGGGCCGCCAACATCAGCCCCGGCCCGCCGAATGAGTCGGGCCAAGCGCTGAACTTCATCGTCACGAACGACAACAACACCATGTTTGCCGTGCCACCGGCCATCGACACGTCGGGGAATCTCACGTTTACGCCGCTGCCGCAAACGAGCGGCCAGGCCGACGTGACTGTGCGACTGCACGACAACGGCGGCACCGCCAACGGCGGTGTTGACACCTCGGCCCCCGTCACGTTTTTGATTTCGATCACCTACGTCAACCAGGCGCCCACCTTCACCGCGGGCGCCAACCAGGCGGTGCTGGAAAACGCCGTGATTTCGCCCGTCGCCGGTTGGGCCACCAATATCAATGCCGGCGCGGCCGACGAGGCGAGCCAGCAGTTGAACTTTCTTGTTTCGACTGACAAACCGCAATTGTTTTCCACGCCGCCGGCCATCGACTCCAGCGGAAACCTTACCTACACGCTGGCGCCCAATGCCAACGGCGTGGCCAACGTCAACGTGCAATTGCACGACAACGGCGGCACCGCCAACGGCGGACACGATACCTCGGCGCCACAAACTTTCACCATTACGATTGTGCCGGTCAACCAGCCGCCGTTGTTCACCGCGGGAACGAACCAGACGGTGCTGGAAAACCCCGGCACGGTCACCGTCAAAGGATGGGCCTCAGGCATCAGTCCCGGAGTGGCGAACGAGGCTTCGCAAACACTGAACTTTCTCGTTTCCACCGATAACCCGACGCTCTTCCCCACGCCGCCGACCATCGACCCGGCGACCGGCAATCTCAGCTTCACTCCCGCGTTCGACGAGGTGGGCACGGCCACGGTCAGCGTGCAATTGCACGACAACGGCGGCACCGCCAACGGCGGGCAAGACACTTCCGCCGCGCAGAGCTTTACCATTACGGTTTTGCCGGTCAACCAGCCGCCCGTCGTCACTCTGGGCGCGAACCAGGTTGTGAATGAAAACAGCGGCGCTCGGACGGTCAGCGGGTGGGCCACGAACATTGGGCCGGGCGGACCAAACGAAATCGGCCAGCAGCTCAACTTTCTCGTTTCCAGCGACAACCCCGGACTGTTCACCGTGCCGCCGCAAATTGACGTGGCCACCGGCAACCTCACCTATACGGTGGCGCCGTTTACGTCGGGCACGGCCCACGTCAGCGTGCAATTGCACGATAACGGCGGCACCGCCAACGGCGGCCGCGATACATCGACGCCGCAAGTCTTCACCATTACGGTGAACTTTGTGAACGAAGCCCCCAGCTTCACGTTGCCGGGCACGTCGCCGACCGTCAACGAGAACAGCGGCAATGCCACGTTCTGGAATTTCGCCACGCAGATCAGCCCTTCCAGCGGCTACCCGCCGGCGCCGAACGAGGGCTCGCAAACGGTTCACTTCAACGCGTCGAACAACAATCCCGGTCTGTTTAGCGCCCAGCCGACCATCGACCCCGCGGGAAATCTGCGGTTTACCTCGGCCCCGAACGCCAGCGGCACGGCGACGGTCACCGCCGCTTTGCAGGACAACGGCGGCACGGCCAACGGCGGCCAGGATACTTCGGCCGCGCAGCAGTTCACCATTACGGTGAACTTTGTCAATCAAGCGCCGACGATTACCAGCCTGGGCGCGAACGTGGTGGCCAACGAAGACTCCGGCCAGGTGAGCATGGCGAATTTCGTTTCGACGGCGTCGCCGCCCGGCCCCAACGCGGCACCGCAACAAATCACCTACCTGGTCACCCCTCTAAATCCCAATTTGTTTACGACCGCCGGCCAGCCCGCCATCGGCGCCGATGGAATGTTGACCTTCACGCCCGGTCTGCACGCGGTCGGTTCGACCTCGGTGACCGTGCAGGCGCAAAACAGCGCGGGCACCGCCTACGGAGGCAACGATCTTTCCACGCCGAGCAAGTTTTTCATCCAAATTCAGCAGATCGACCACGCTCCCACCGTGGCCAACCCATTGGCTGATGTCACGGTGAATGAAAGCGCGCGGGCCTTCGATCAGGTCATTGGCAACCTTGCCAACGTCTTTGACGATATCGACATCGATCTGGGCCTGGGCGACTTTCTCACGCTGTCGATCAGTGGCGATAGCAACCCCAGCCTGGTGACGGCCAGCCTCTCAGACGCCGACCCCGCCACGTCGCAACTCGACTTGCACTTTCTGGCCGGCCAGTACGGCGCCGCCGTGATCAATCTGCGCGCCACCGACCAGGCCGGCAAGTATGTGGACGACCCGTTGAACATCACCGTCAATCAGACCGTGGTGGCGTTCGACCACTCGTACGTGCTTAGTCTCGGCGCCGCCAGTGCCGTCAACGCGACCCAAGGCGTGCTGACCGGCGACAGCGCTCCAGGCGGGCTGCCGCTCTCGGCCACGCTTGTTTCACAAGCGGCGTTTGGCACAGTGACGCTCCACGCCGATGGCTCCTTCACGTATGCGAAAGGACCGAATTTCGCCGGCATCGATAGCTTCACCTACCAGGCGACCGATGGATCGGGCACGAGCAACGTTGCCACCGTCAACATTACGTCGTTTGAGGCCACGATGGTAACGAAGCTTTACCAGCAAGTGCTGCATCGCGCGCCCGACACGGCCGGGTTGCAATTCTGGGTGAACCAGGTTCAACAGGGAAAACCTTACGGCGCGGTGGCTCAAGGCATCTTTCAAAGCCCCGAGCGGCTCGATCCGATCATCGAAAGCTATTACCACCAATTTCTGAATCGCCCCGCCGACTCAGCCGGGTTGACCTATTGGTATGGGGTTTGGGTGGCGCACGGCGGGCCTGAGCCGGTGGTGGCCGGCATGATTAGTTCGCCGGAATTTTACTCCTTGGCGCAGCAGGCGTATGCCGGCCTCTCGCCCAGCACGGCCTGGGTGACCGCGCTCTACCACCGGCTCTTGAATCGCGCGCCTGATCCCGCCGGTTTGACTTACTGGACGGGCCTGATCGACAGCGGCACGCTCGGCCTCAGCCAGGTGGTGAACGATTTCAACATCAGCCCTGAATATTACCAGAATCTGACCGTCGGCTTCTTCAACCAATACCTTGGCCGCGCTCCGACCACCGACGAACTGCAGCACTACGTGGGCCTGTTTGAGCAGGGAGCGTCGCAGAGCGACCTGCAGATTCAGATCATCAATAGTCCGGCCTACAGCAACTCGCCGCCGCCGCCCGTCGCGGGTACAATGCGGATGTTGAGTTAAGACCGTGAGTTAAGACCGTGGGGCGGCCCGCCGGGCCGCCTTTTGCTTCAGACGGGCCGGCGGCCCGCCCCACGATCGTCGCCACACTGAGAGCCAACCGTTGCCCGAAGCCGTTTTGCTGATTACTTCCGATTTGGCCTGCCTCTCCAGCGTGAGCGGCGCCGCCCGACGCACGGGGTGCGAGCTGCGCACCGCGATGAATATCTCGGCCATTGACGACAAACTGGCCGAAGCGCCGCCGGGGTTGATCGTTATCGACCTATCGACGGCGGGCTTAAATGTGACCGAGCTAGTACACCGGCTGCGGGCGCGGCTCGCGGCCGGCGTGAGAATCGTGGGCTTCGGCTCGCACGTGCATAAATCGCTGCTGGCGGCGGCGGAGGAGGCGGGCTGCGATCTGGTGGTGTCGCGAGGCGAGTTCCACGCTCGCATGGACGACTTTTTGCGACCTCCCGTGCGTGTCGCCCCGGAGCCGGACAAGAGTGGCGAACTACGCCGCCGGTCGATCACGGTGCGCGACGCCTCGCGCGAAGACGCCGCGACCCTTGTCGATTTTAATATTCGCCTTGCCCATGAATCGGAGAACAAGCGGCTTGACCGCGAAACCGTCGTGCGCGGGGTGGGCCTGGCGTTGGCCAAACCTGAGTTGTGCCGTTACTTCGTGGCCGACATCGGGAATCAAGTCGTCGGCCAGACGATGGTTACGTTTGAATGGAGCGATTGGCGGGCCGGCGTTTTCTGGTGGATTCAGAGCGTCTACGTCGTGCCGGAGCACCGCCGCGCAGGCGTCTTTCGCTCGTTGTTTATGCACGTTCACCAATTGGCTCAAAGCGATCCCGACGCTTGCGGGCTGCGGCTCTATGTTGAGAAGCAAAACGCCGTGGCCCAGGACGTTTATCAGCGTTTGGGAATGTCTCCCAGCGGCCATTGGCTGCTGGAGCTTGATTGGTCAAATAGTTTGAAGAATTCAATATAACATCAGTGTTCAAATGATTTTGTCGTGATACGTTATACGTCACGCGGGGCACCGTCTCAAATCACCACATGAAGGGTTGACAGTTGTTGCTTCGTTTGGTCGTGGCGGTGCTGGAGCGTTGATGCCACCCGCTTGCCGGGTGGAGAATCACGTTGGCCGTCTACACCGGGCATTTGACGCCGACCCGTTCTCCGATTTTCCGCCGCTTGGCCGCCAAAGGCGGCCAAGCGGCGGAAAATTGGTGGTTTGGGGAAGGCCGCCGGTGTAGACGGCCAACGTGAAAACTCCCTCGGGCAAGCCGAGGGCCTCTTCAACAAATACGTTGGCAAGCCGGAGACCGGCCAGTGCATAGGCCGGCTGCGAGTGCCAACTGTCAACTTTGAAACCCTTGAAAAACGTGAACTTGAGGCGGTGAATGCCGCTTTCTTGCTGTTAGCGTTCGTCGACTGCGAACAACGTATCGATTCGGCAAATAGGCCGAAAGTGGAGATGAAACATAACGAATACGTAAGGTTATGCGCGCCATTCGGCGAGAATTACGTTTTCTTACCTGGAGGGGGCTGTTTCAGGAGGTAGCGATGTTTTCTCCGGCAAGCGGTGAAATCTGGCGAGTACGAATTGACGACGGCCCACGGCGTGTGAGGGTGCTCGCGGCCGCCGGTCTCAGCGGCTGGTGGCGGTGCGTCGATCTGGCGACCGACGTTTACGTGCTGGTTCCTGAGAACTGCCTTGTCGAAGCGGAACGAGCGGCGACAAGCCCAATTGTTTTGCGTCAGCCGAATGGGGCGACGCCGCTACATGTTGGTTGTGTCATCCGCCACGCGCGGCGCGACAAGCCCGTCGAGCGCGGCTGCTAAGGCGGCGTCGTGCTGTCGATCGAGCGTGTAAACCCGACATATACGCGAGGCCAGCGGCACCTGGCGAAACAACTCGCTGGCGTTCAACTCGCGAATGTCGTTCGTCGCCGGGTCAAAATAAAAATTCTGTCCGGCGACCGGCCCCTGCGTGCCGGGCCGATGAACGTGCCGAGCCAAGTCGATCCGCAACGGCAATTCGGCCAGCGCGGCCGGCAACTGTTCGCGCAAGGCCCGTTCCACAAACGCCGCCTGGCTGAAAATACTGCTCGATTCAGCCTGGAGGGGCGAAAAAAACAGCGTCCGCTCACAGGCCATCTTCCAACGAATGCGACGCGCCAAAAACTCGCTCCATGGCGGCCCAAGTTGCCGCCGCCGCTCATCTGCCGCTTGCGACCAACCGGCCACGTCAATCAAGAGCGACCATTCCGTAAAGCGGCGGTAATCGGCCAAACGCTCCAACGGGTTTCCCGCGAACAGCAAGCTGCCGCCGGCCGCGAACAGGTCGCTCAAATCAAGGTCGATGGCCCGCACGGTGCGATGAAAGTAGAGCGAGCGAAACAACTCCGCGCGCACGCCGATAAAGCGCACCAGCTCCGGCAGGCCGCGGGCATGAACCGTCAGGCCGCGCTCGCTGAAAAAACTGTAGTGCAGCAGGCGCTCCAAATCAAAAGCCCGCGTGCTGTAGCCCGACATGTAGGCGTCGCGCAGCACGAAGTCCATGTTGTCCACCGTATACAGCCCGCAAAACAGCGTGCGCAAAAACCGCAGCCAATCGGGGCGGCTCTCGCCGTCGGGTCCGGGGCGGGTGATGAGAAAGGCGATTTGTTCGGGATCGATCCGCTCGTTGTCGGCCAGGCGGCCGTGCGGGTTGCGCCGCACGCCGCGCAGCAGGTCGCCCAATTCATCGCGAATGATGACGCTGCCCAGCGTCTCATGCGTCAGATTGAACTGGCAGAGAAAATGTTCGTCGAAAAAGTGGCCGAACGGACCATGCCCCACGTCGTGCAACAAGGCGGCCAACCGCAGCAGCGATTCGACATAGCCGCGACTCGGCACGTCGGCGCAGACCGCGGCCAGGCTGTCATAAAGCGCCGCGGCGGCGCGGCTGGCCAGGTGCATCGCTCCCAGCACATGTTGAAAGCGCGTATGCTCCGCCGAGGGAAAGACCCACCAGGCGGTTTGCAACTGGTGGATTTGTCGCAGCCGCTGCACCCAAGGATGATCGATGACGTCGCGTTCGCAGACTTCGCCCGCCGCGTCGCCGCGGTTGGTGAAGGCGATGTAGCCGTGGATTGGATCGTGGCTGAGCGCTTCGTGCTGGTAAGAACGCATGCTCAAATTATGCCGAAGCAAGTGAGAAAGCGTAAGGCGTTCTGTCGGAACGACGTTTCGTGCCAGGGAGCATTTGGCAAATGGAAAGCGTGTTGGTTGGCGTGGTGGGCAATGCCCACCCTACCCACCTTGAACCCGTCATCTCCGCTTCTTTTCGGCCGTGGGCCGCCGCGACCAGATGCACCCCACCACATGTGAATCGACGGCGGAGAGAAACAGAGTCATGAAATACGTCGGCGAATCGGCCCCCACGAAGTGAATGGCGTCGCCCGTGGCGGCGAACGTGTCGATGGTTTCCGCCAGCCCGTGATATTCAGCCAAGCGGCCGCGCTGCCGCAGGCTGCTGCGTCGCCGGGCGTAAACGTCAAAAAAATGAATCGCCGGCAAGCTGGCGCCGCGGTCGACATGAAACGACCATTCGCTGTCGGCCGCCAGCAGCGTTTGCGCTTCGCTGGCCACCGGCCGCAAAGCGTGCGCGCGCGGCACCTGCGCCAAAAGCGAGAGCAATTCCTCTTTATTTGTCATCATCGACGTTGAACCTCCCAAGCCTGCCCGCCCCTAAAATCACCTTCAGAGGCTATCCGGTAACTTGGATTTCGCCGTGGCGGCATATCGTGGGGCGGCTCGCCGAGCCGTCTTTCGCTGCCAGACGGGCCGGCGGCCCGCCCCACGGTGAGTTTTCGGATAGCCTCCCATTGCCATTATCGCCCCTGGGCTAGTGCAAGGCAATTTCCACCGGATTGCGTCACTTCGTTTTCATCGCCGCCGCCAGAATCTGCGAGGTGCTTTCACGCATGATCCGCGGATCGACCGTCTTGCCTTCCATCAGCGTCTTGCGAACGTCTTTGCCCGAAATAAAGACGGGCTTCTCGTCCTTGTGCAATTCCATCAAATCGACCCTGCCGGCCGACTCATAGTAGGCCGCGAAACCAACTTTGACCGGCTGGATTTGCAGGTCGCCGGCGAGCTTGCCAAAGATTTCCTGGGCGTCGAAGTCACCCCAGATCGCCGTGCCGTCGTGGAAGGGAGCGTCGGCGTGCTTGCGGCCGATGACGATGTCGGTGAAACCGAAATTCTGCCGGTAAATGGAGTGCATCACCGCTTCTTTTGGCCCGGCGTAAAACATCTTAATGTCGACGCCCAGCAAGAACACCCGATCGGGCGCGCTCTCTTTACGCGGTCCCCAAAGCGTGGGATCGCTGTCGCCCTCGCCAAGCTGCCGCCGCTCGATCAGGGCCTCGTAGGTTTTCATGCGCACGTCGGCCGGCACGTCGTCGCCCTTGGTTTCACCCACCAAGGGGAAGAGGCAGGCGCCGGCGTTGTGGCCGTCGCGCAGCAGCTTTTCCAGACCATACACCAGGGCATACTCGTGCGCCCGGTGCAATGGGTTGCGGGTTTGAAAGGCGACGGCCCGCTCCCACCCTTTCGCCTCCAGCAGCTTGCGCACCTCGCGCGGCGGCAACACATATTTGCCGAAGGCGGGGTTCTTGGGCTGCGGCAGCACGCGAATCTCGCCGCCGAGCAAATGCGTTTTATCGGCGTCGGCCTTGAGCACCATGTCGGCGCCGGGATGATCGCTGCGCTCGGTGCCATACACGCTCTTGATGTACTTGGGCTTGTCCCAGGGAAAAACGTCGCTGATGTCGAGCGTCGCCACAACGTCGCCGGCCGTATTCGTCAGGGCCACCTTTTGCCCCTTGCCAAGCTGCGCGGCCAGGGCGCTCGTTACCGGAAAGGCGAGCGGAATGGTCCAAGCATAGCGCTTACCGCCATGTTCAATACAGGCCTCGTCGAGCACGCGGTTGTACGTGGCCGCATCCATCGGCCCGGTCAGGGGGCTGAGGGCGCCGTCGCCCAAACGATAGACGGTCGATAAATCGGCGTCGGAGACGGGCACCCTGGTCAAACCTTGGGCATCGGCCTTAAACTGTTCAACTTGATCGGCCGCCACCATGCGGCAAACCGGTTCTTGAAGACCACCGTGGGGAGGGGGCAATTTCGCCATCTTTCGCTGTCTCTCTGGCTTGGTTTGAAAACCGCTCAGTATACGCCATGCACCCGGAACGCTAAAAGACCAAATCATGCCCATTGATATTGCCCGTTATCACGGCTGGGAAGGAACCCTCGGCACGCCCTGGCGCGGCGTGCTGGCGCTGGTGCGCGTGGGGCTGTTGCAGGTGTTTCGACGCAGATCGTATTGGCTGGTGCTGGGACTGGGGCTGCTGCAGTTTTTGGCCTTTTGGGCGGTGATTTGGGCCGTCACCCAGGCCCGCGAACTGCCCGACGACGCGCGGCGTGGCATGCTGGAAATCTTCGGTTTCAGCGCCGAGCCCACGCCGGGCAAGGAAAACGGCTACACCATGTTCATCGAGCGGCAGAGCATCGTGGTGATGATCTTGCTGACGTTCACCGGCAGCGTGCTCGTCGGCGGCGACTTCCGCAATGGGGTGCTGCCGTTTTACCTTTCACGCGCGATCGACCGGCGACATTATATCGCGGGCAAACTGCTGACGGTGGGCGTGCTGGTTTCGCTCTTGACCACGTTGCCCGCCTTGCTGCTGTTTGTCGAATACGGCATGTTCACGACGTCGTTTGGCTACTGGGCCAAGCATTGGCGCATTCCGCTGGGATTGCTTTTTTACGGTTTTGTGCTGGCGACGGTGTTGAGCATTTTGTTGGTCACGCTGTCGGCCTATTTGCAGCGTGTGGCTCCCATCGCCATCACCTGGGCCAGCCTGTTTGTGCTGTTGCGGCTGCTGCGCGGCCTGATGCGCGGCAGCGGCATTTATTGGGGGCTGATCGACCCTTGGCGCGACATGCACTTTGTGGGCCGCCTTGCCTTCGATCAATTTCGTAGCGACGACGAACGGCAGTTCGCCTACTATGCCGCCGGGCTGCTCGCGCTGGTTTGCGGCATCGCCTTGGCGGCGCTCGTTTACCGCGTGCGCGCCGTGGAAGTCGTGGAGTAGGCTTGACCCAGGTTTTTCGTTTTGCTACGATTGCCAGTGGGACAGAAGAATCTTATTTTGTTGATCGGTCGTCGCAGACCACCACGCGAAGCCCAACCAAGTCTTAGGCGTGATGATCTGTTGATGCTTTGAAGTCGGGGCAAGAGCAGGAACGCGTAGGATGCACGTCCGCTCCACCGCTGCGGGACTTGAAGTTCTCGCACCGGCCAAGCTGAATTTATTTCTCGAGGTGCTCGGAAAACGCGCCGACGGGTTGCATGAGATTGAAACGCTCATGTATCCCATTGACGTGTACGACACCCTCGTCTTTCATACTGAACCGCACGACGAAGTGCGGCTCATGTGCGATTCCTACGCTGCCTGCGAACGTCTGCCGCCCGATGCGGCGGAACAACTGCCTCAGGGCGCCGATAATCTCGTCGTGCGGGCTCTTGAATTACTTCGCCGGCAAGCCGGTGTGGCGCGCGGTATGCATGTCCAATTAATCAAACGAATTCCCCTGGCCGCCGGTTTGGCTGGCGGTTCGAGCGACGCCGCGGCGGCGCTGGTGGCGGGCAACCGCCTCTGGCGGCTGGGCCGCTCGCTTCAAGAACTGGCCGCGTTGGCCGGGGAATTGGGAAGCGACGTGCCGTTCTTTTTATATGGCGGCGCGGCGGTTTGCCGCGGCCGTGGTGACCTTATCGAGCCGGTTCGCGGTTTGGGCCGTTTGCATTTCGTGGTGGCGAAACCGGCGGCGGGGCTTGCCACCGCCGAGGTGTATCGCGCTTGTCGGCCGGCGAGCCAACCGCGGCGCGCGGGCGGCCTGCTCGATGCTTTGCGAAAAGGCGCGCTCAATGAGGCGGCGGCGGGCCTGCACAACGCGCTGGAAGCCGCCGCGATGTCGCTCTCGCCGGTCGTCGCGCGGTTGAGCCAGGAATTCGCCCGGCTCGATTTTTTGGGGCGCCGCATGAGCGGCAGCGGAACAAGTTATTTCGGATTATGTCGGCACGCTCGCCACGCTCGGCGGCTGGCCGCTTATTTGCGGGCCCGTGGCGTAGGGCAGGTCTACGCCGTTCAAGGAACATGTTGATCGGCTTAAGGAGAACGGCCGTGGAAATCACCGAGGTACGCATCAAGTTAATGGAAGACGCCGGCGAACGGCTGCAAGGCTTCTGTTCCATCACGCTCGACCACAGTTTTGTGGTCCGCGACCTGAAGATCATCGAAGGGGTCACCGGCCCCTTCGTGGCCATGCCCAGCCGCAAGCTCACGGCGCATTGCGCCGGCTGCGGCTGCAAAAACCACCTGCGCGCGGCGTATTGCAATCAGTGCGGCCGCCGCCTCAAAGACGACCGCGTGGCCAAAGACGACGACGGCCGCAACAAACTTTACGCCGACATCGCCCACCCCATCAATTCCACCTGCCGAGAATTGATTCAAGAGGCCGTCATTCGCGCCTTCCGCGACGAAGTGGAACGCTCGAAACTGCCCGGCTACGTGCCCAGCTACGACGACTTTGACGACATCGAGCTTGACCGGCCGCCGCGCCGCCCCAAACCCGCGGCGCGAGAAGCCGTCTGCGAAAAAACGCACGTTCAACCGGCCGAAACGGTTCCTCGCGGGCCGCACAGTCTGCCTAGCCTTCCCGTTCAGTCTGCGTCGGTCTCGAACGAGTCGAGCAAACGCG
>DASVGM010000102.1:0-2553 GCA_036379555.1 Pirellulales bacterium
GACTGGCCGCCATTGGTCTGCTTGGCGGGCGAGAACCCGCCAGCGGCATCACCTACGAACATGGCGAAATCGCGCAAAACCTCGTTGCCGGCCGCGGGTTTGTCGTGAGGTTCTTGGGCGCCACAGGGCCGACCTCCCAACAGGCCCCGTTCTATCCGCTGCTGCTGGCGGGCGTTTATCGGGTCTTCGGCGTCGATACGTCGGCCAGTTTGCTGGCGATGCAGGTTTTGCAGGCCCTCGCCGGAACGACGCTTGTGCTGTGCGTGGTGTGGCTGGGTTGGTCGCTGTTGCCAGAAGCTCCCATTTTTGGCTCGATGGCGGGCTGGCTGGCCGCGATTTATCCCAGTCACGTTTATATGGTCACGCATTATCAAGCGGCGCTGTGGGCCGCGTTGTCGCTCACGGCCTTGCTGGCCTGGGTGGCGTGGCCGGCGGGCAAGCACCGTTGGACCAAGGCGCTCGCCGCCGGACTTTTGGCGGGCGGATCGCTGTTGATTGACCCGATTCTGGCCTTGGCGTTGCCGCCGGTCGCGTATTTGTTTTGGCGGCGCGATCGCGACATGGTGGTGGCCGATGGCTGGCTGAACGGACTTTGGGCCTGGGCCGGCAGAATGGGCCGCTTGGCCGCCATCGCGCTCGTCGCCGCCTTGGTCATCGCGCCCTGGGTCTACCGCAACTTCCGGGTGCATGGCGAATTCGTGTTTATTAAATCGACCTTCGGCTATGCCTTCTGGCAAGGCAATAACGCGGCGAGTTGGGGCACGGATAAAATCCCCAAAAGCTCCGATGAAACATTGCGGCTGGCGCACGACGGCACGCTGGCCGGACAGCATCAGGCTCTGTGGAACGCGCGGCATGAGACGCTCTATATCGACGATGTGCTGCTCAAGCCAACCGGCTATCGGCAGTTCGCCGGCTTGAGCGAGCCTGAACGCTGCCGGTTGCTCGGCCGTGAAGCGTGGGAGTCGCTGACACGCGATCCGCCCCGATATGGGCGGCTCTGTCTGCGGCGCCTGCGATATTTTCTGCTGTTTGATGAAACGAATCCCAAGGCCCGACATCGCTTGTATCGCGCCGCCACGGTCGCCTGGCTGGTGTCCATGAGCATCGGTTGGCTCGTCTTGCGGCCGCGCTGGCGAACGCTCTGGCCGCTGTTGGCGATTTTCGCGAGCGTGACGTTGTTTCACACACTGACGATCACTTCCGCGCGGTTTCGCATTCCCATCGAGCCACTCTCGTTTCTTTGGGCCGCCGCGCCCTACGCGGTCTTGTTCAACCGCGCTCGCGGCGGGTGGCGCGCCAGGCGAGCGGCCAAGTCGCTGGAAATCGAAAGCGATGCTTTCGGCCCCCAGCATGCCCTGCAAGGCCCGCACACCATGGCAAAAGACCGCCGACCGGAACGCCTCGAGCGTTACTCGCGAAACGGCGGCGGACGCTTGCCATCTTGAGGTTCCAACAGCAATTCGGCGATGGTCGACGCGCCCAACGCCTTCTCGACCATGGCGGCGGCGTTGTCCAGCCGGCTATGCAGCGGGCAAAGGGTCTGGTGGCCTTCAATGCCCAAGGGGCAATGCGTGATGCGGTCGATCGGATCGACGGCCTGCACCACGTCGAGCACCGTCAGCGTTTCAGCCGAAACGGCCAACGTGAAACCGCCGTGCAGCCCGCGCTGGGCGCGCACAAGCCCCGCCCGGCTTAGCCCTTGCATCACCTTGGCCAGATAACCGGCGGGCACGCACGTCACCTCCGCAATCTGCTGGGTGGTTTGCGGAGCGTCGTTTCGATCGGCCAAATGAATGATGGCTCGCAGGGCGTATTCGGCGGTTTGTGAAATCATATCTGAAAGCTCCCTGTGGATATCGGTATCGAATTATACGACAATCGAACCTCGACAATCTCTAGCCCGTCATTCGTGTTGGATCTGTGTTTCATCCGTGGCTGGTGCTGGCTCGTTCAATGTTCCGTTAAAACTGGATAACTGGGTGTAATTATCCATTATTCTAGGCCCACAGGCAAGGCCGCCAATGGCGCCATCGCGCTCCAACGGGGGATTTGACAACCGCCGAACTGTCGTCGATGATAATAGCTCCATATAAGCAATATTTCACGTTCCGTGGCGAATCTTGTTGCAGGTGGGGCTTCATCAGCAAAGGCCACTTTGATGGATACGATCATCTACAGCGTTTCGGCCGTTCTAGGAGGAACCCTCCTCGGCTGCCAGTTCCTGATGACACTACTGGGGCTGGGACACGACTTGGCGGACGATCTGCCGGACGACGTGCCGCACGATTTTCACTTCGATCACGGCGATGCCGATCACGACGGTGCGAGTCATGACAGTGCGAGTCATGACAGTGCCAGCCATAACGGGGCCTCCGGCCACGACTCGCACCACCAAGTGTCGTTCTTGAGGCTGCTGACGTTTCGCACCGTGGTGGCGGCGCTGACGTTTTTCGGCCTGACGGGCCTGGCGGGCAACTCCGCTGAATTGCCCGGTGAGTTGACGCTGGTGGCGGCCCTGGCCGCCGGCGCCGCGGCCATGTATGGCGTGCA
>DASVGM010000103.1:0-3348 GCA_036379555.1 Pirellulales bacterium
TGCGCCAAATGCCATCGGCTCGGTGGACTGGGCGGCGCCGGAACGAACGCCGACAACGTCGATCTGCTCACCATCCAAGCGCCGCGCAATGTCACGTCGATTGATGACGAGCTGCGGCGAAAGGTGGTGGCGTTTCATCCCGGCTTGGCGATTTCGCGACAACAGGCCACGGCCTTTTCTCCGGCGGCGGTGGCCGTGCAGTTGTCGGCCACCACGGTGCTGCATCGTTTCTCGTCCGATCCAAACTACGAAGCGTGGCGGCGGCGATTCCTTGCCGGCAGCCGCACGATTCGTTTGCCCTTGGATCGCATCGTGGCTTTCAACACGGGAAAGAGCCTTCGTCCCCTTGGCGGCATGCATCCGGTTCAGCGGTTGGAGGGTTTGGCGTATCAATACTCCGAGCGGAACACGCCGGCGCTGTTTGGCGCCGGCCTGATCGACGGGCTGCCCGATGCGGTGTTTGAAGAAATGCTGGTGCGCCAGGCGGAGACGACCGACTCCTATATCAGCGGAAAGATACCGCGCGTCGCGGGAGGCAAGGCCGGCCGGTTTGGCTGGCGGGGGCAATCCGAGAATCTGCATGAGTTCGTGCTCGGCGCCTGCGCGGTCGAACTTGGCCTGGAAGCGCCCGGACGTGCGCAACCGATCGACCCGTTGCGCGTGAGTTTCGATCGCCCGCTGGCGGTGGACAGCCTTGGCTTGGACATCAGCGACGAGCAATGCAAATCGTTGACACAGTTTGTGGCACACCTGCCGCCGCCGCGGATTTTAAAGCCGACCGACACCGCTCAGGCCGCGGCCGTCGCGCGGGGCGAGGAGCGGTTTGAAAAGATCGGCTGCGCCGATTGCCACTTCAAGCAAGTGGCCGATATCGCCGGCATCTATAGCGATCTCTTGCTGCACGACATGGGCGAAGGCTTGGCGGACCCGGTGCCGGCCAACCCCGGCGGATCGCCCAGTTACTACGGTGGCGGCGATTCGCTGCTGGTGAAGACTCCGCCCGATCAGCAGCGCGAGTGGCGCACGCCGCCGCTGTGGGGCGCGCGCGACAGCGGCCCTTATTTGCACGATGGCCGCGCGCCGACCTTCCCTGAGGCCATCGCCTGGCATGCCGGCGAGGCCGCTCGGTCGGCGCTGGCCTTCCGGCAGCTTGAAAAAGCGGAGCAGGAAGAAGTGCTGGCCTTTCTCAATTGCCTGGCGGCGCCGGCCACGGAATCGTTGGCCCTGGAGAACGTGCTGCTCGCCGACGGGCAATGATGGCACGGTCACGATCATATTGCCGGGGTCGGGGTCGTCCACGGTTGGAGGACGTGGTGCGACCCCCGACCACAAAGGCGGCCAGTTCCAAAGCCGTCGGACCCATAATGAGCGGCGTTGGAAGACTCGCGCGCCTCCGGCTCGATCGATGAGCGAAGAAATCAACTGAGAAATCCGCCTGGGGAAGGGCCATTACTATTCTAGGGCGATGGTCAAATCGGCGGTGTCGCGAAGCGTCGCGCGCAGTCTCCGCCTGGCGCGACACAATCGCCGGCTGCAATCGCTGTCAATCACCGCTTCACAGGCGTAAAGCTTAGTGTCGCGAGATTGAGCGGCAACTCGAACTTCAGCGACGGTAGCGGACGATGCCCTCGGCTTGCCCGAGGGAGTTTTCACGTTGGCCGTCTACAGCGGCGGCCTTCCTCAAACCCCCGATTTCGATCAAAACGAGGCATTGAATATCGCCTTTGTCGCGACCGAATCATTGCTGGGGGAAGAAGTCTTGGATCGCTGGATCGGCGCGATCGAGGTTGAGCAGTCGGATGGTCAAGCGCAAACAGCGGCGCTCGACTCCTTGCACGCAATGGTGGCGGCGCTCATCGACGGCGTCCGCGGCGATTTGCCCGATCGCCCCTGGCATCAAGCAGACTTTGAAACGGACTGGACGGGTCTTGAGTGCGAGCGCGAGGTAGCGGATGACTACCCTGGGCAAGAGGATTTGATCGTCGGCGTGACGCTTTTTCCCGCGATGTGGCAGAACGCTCTTTCCAGCGTGCCTTTCGATTCCATCCGCTATTCACGATTCGGCGAGTGCTTCTGCTATTTGAAAATTGACGGCACTGCCGGCCTGGAGCATTGCGAATTTGCCGATCGCGATGAAATGGAACAAGCGATCAACGCGGTTTTGCGCCCATCGCAACTGGGTAGCGTCGTGGGCGGCGGCACCGGGCGTCGTTACAGCTACATTGAATTGGCCTTAATCGATGTGGATGCCGCCTGGGCGCAAATCGGCGTCGTGCTATCCAACGGCCGTCTACCAAAGCGCACTTGGCTGTTGTTCCACGACGCGGATCTCGCGGCGCAATGGTTCGGCCTCTATGACGACACGCCTGAACCGCCGCGGTCATAAGCTTTGCGCCTGTAGCCGCTCCCCGCGCCACTCGTCTTCTGTCATGTCGAAAAATGGGATCCCCAAACGGGAGGCGTAGCGCACGAACTCCCAACGGGACATCGCCAGCAACTCCGATGCTTTGCCGCTGGAGAGGGCGCCGCGTCGATAAAGCTCCAAAATAATGAACTCCCGAGCCGCCTGATGAACAGGCTGATTGGTCGCTTGCAGCAACGCCGTTACGTCGTCGTCCAGATTGATGCTGATGGTGCTCATGTCGTCCTCCGATGCCTTAAGTATACCACAAAGGTCTCAAGGTCTCGCGCATCCTCGCGGTATGAAACGCCAACCTCGGCGAACATCTACCGCAGAATCAACACATCCGCCGTTTCCAGGTCGAACGTCAACACGCGCCGCGGGCCATCGGAAGCCTGCCGCACACTGCCGCCGCCGGCTAATTCGACTGACCGCCGAGGAGCGTCAAAGTCGATCGTCACCGTAAGCTGCTTGATCGGCCGGCCGGTCCAATTCACCAGGCTAATGGCGATGCCCTGCGGCGACTCAATAACCATCGCCTCGACCAAAGGTTCTGAACAGACGGCCGGCCGGGCGATGGCCTCCGCCGGCAGCGCCACGATGCCGGCGGCGCCGCGTTCAAAGGAGGTGGGAATCAGGTGCGCCAGCGAGTCGGGCGCCGAATTGCGATCGGCTGGTCTGCGTGGCAAGGCCGGACGAAAATAACTCAGCCCCGGCAAGAACCCGCAGTAAAACGACTTTCCACGGCCACTCGCTTTGGAGACAACCGCCGGCGAACCATCGCTGAACGCACCCAACGGTTGCGAGCCTACCGAACGAAACCGGCTCCGCGCCGAGAACACCGGAAACCGCCGCGTCGTTTGAGCGTCCGCCCCTGGCGACCACTGCGCTTGGGCCAGCGGTTCCACCCAGGGAAGGTCTTGCTTCTCGAATGCCACGCTACCTTG
>DASVGM010000104.1:0-4236 GCA_036379555.1 Pirellulales bacterium
GCCCCCTTACACCCGTCCGAACACGCCGCGGAAAGCGGAGCGCACGCGCAGGCGATGGCCTTGAGCACGCTCATGGCCGCGGCGGGCATCGGCATCGCCGCGTATTTCTACCTGGGCGGCCGCAAAGAGGTCGAGGCGGTCGGCAAAGCCGCCAGTTCAACACACGTTTACGGTTTGGGGCTGTATCAACTCTCCTACAATCGCTTTTTCATCGACGCCGCCTACAACGCGCTCATCATCTGGCCGTTGTGGTTCTTCGCGTTGTTTTCATATTGGTTTGACCGCTGGGTAGTTGACGGGTTGGTGAACCTGGTGGGCAAGGTACCCGTGGCCGTGGGCTCGCTGATGCGTTCGCTGCAAAACGGGTTAGTGCAGTTTTACGCGTTGGCGATGATGCTCGGCATGTTGGTGCTGGTGGGGACGTTGTTGATGTGGCCGCCGCATTAAAGCACGCCCGAGTGGTCACGGCCAGATGAAGCAAGATTCGCCGATTTGGAGGAAGCTCAAGCGGTTTCGAGGGCAAACGAAGCGGATCGATATCGATGATTGAAGAGGAAACAAAAAAACACTGTTGCGACGCGATGGCCGGCCACCTCGCCGGTGGCGATGTTCCAATCGTCTATTCGCCTCGTTTTAGAGAATATGGCCTTCGCATTATGGATGGCGGATCGTCCAAGCAATTAATCGACTTCTGTCCGTGGTGCGGGCGGCGATTGCCCGAAACGCTGCGAGAGGAATGGTTTGAGAGGCTTGCACGGCTGGGCATCGAACCGCACGATCCACGAATTCCAGAAGAAATGAAAACCGACGCTTGGTGGCAGGCGGCCGCGGATCTGCCCGCGACTGCCAATCGTGACTGAACTTTCGGAGAGCAAATCGCGGGTATGTCCACACTTTTATTACTCACCATCTTTCTTCCCCTCGCCGGGGCCGCGCTCATCTGGGTGCTGGCCGAGGCGGGCAAAGGGTTCGCGCGGTGGACCGCGCTGGCAACTTCGGTTGTCACCATGGCCCTGGCCGCCGCCGTGGTGCTGGGCTTCGACCCGGCCGCGAAGGATGGCATCGATTGGCCGTGGTTTTCGTCCGGCGCGGTCGATATCCGTTTTAGCCTGGGGCTGGATGGCCTGAGCCTCTGGTTTTTTGGGCTTAGCGCGCTGCTGGCGTTCACGTCGGTATTGGTCAGTTGGGAAGCGATCGACGATCGGGCGCCGGCCTTTTATTCGCTGCTGCTCTTGCTCGAGATGGGCATGCTGGGCGTGTTCGCCGCGCGCGACATCATTTTGTTCTATGTCTTCTTCGAGTTCACGCTGGTGCCGCTCTTCTTTTTGATCGGCATTTGGGGCAGCGAAGATCGGCGCTACGCCGCCGTCAAGTTTTTCTTGTTCACCTTCGCCGGCAGCATGCTCACCTTTTTGGGCCTGATCGCCATCGTGCTCTGGAATTACTATCATGGTGGGGCGATGACGTTTTCCATCGCGGCGCTCGAACGCGATCTCTCCGCCCAGCCTATCGCGTTCTATCCTCAACTGTTGATGTTCTTGGCGTTGTTCGCCGGATTCGCCATCAAGGTGCCGCTGTTTCCGCTGCATACCTGGCTGCCGCTGGCCCATACGCAAGCGCCGACGGCGGGCAGCGTCATTCTGGCCGGCGTCCTCTTGAAGATCGGCAGTTACGGCTTCTTGAGATTCAACCTGCCACTGCTGCCCGACGCCACCGCGGCCTGCGTCCCCTGGCTGCTGTGGTTGTCGGTGATTGGCATCGTTTACGGCGCGCTCTTGGCTCTGGCGCAGTCCAACATCAAGAGGATGATCGCTTATTCCAGCGTCAGCCATCTTGGCTTTTGCATGCTCGGCACGTTCGCGTTGAACAAGACCGCGGTGTATGGCGGCGTATTGCAAATGGTCAATCACGGCCTCTCGACGGGCGGGCTGTTCGCCTTGGTGGGTATGATTTATGAGCGCTACCACACGCGCGAAATTGCCGACCTCGGCGGGCTTGCCCGGCGGTTGCCGCTGCTGGCCGTTTTCATGGGGATGTTTACCATGTCCAGTATCGGCCTGCCCGGCATGAACGGTTTCGCCGGCGAATTCCTGATTCTGCTGGGAATGTTTCAGCGCGGTTATGCCGAAGCCCCGGTGTTCTACTCGGCCCAATGGTTGACGATCGCCGTGTTGGCGGTGACGGGCGTGGTGCTGGGCGCCTGGTACATGCTATGGCTCATGGAGCGCGTGTTCTTCAACGCGTTGCGAGAACCGGCGCATCACGAAGGGCCGCCCATCCGCGACATGTCGTTTCGCGAGGTGCTGGCATTGACGCCGCTACTGGTGTTTGTTTTCTGGATTGGCCTCTTCCCGCAGCACTTTATCGACCCCATGCAGCCCGATCTCGACCACGTGCTGGCGATCACCACACCGTCGTTCAACCGGCGCTATCAGGAAATCAAAGAGCGGCCGGTCGTGGCGGAGAATCGTGAGGACGGCGCCGGCAAACGAGACGGTGTGGCGTCAACGAATGATTCGCCAAGCGCCGCGGAGGGCCTTCTCAACAGAACTCGCGAGAATTCGCTGGCCCAAGTGACAACAACAGGAGAACCCGCCGGTGTCAAGTGATACGCTTTTGAGCCTGCTGCCCGAAGCGATTTTGATCATCATCGCGTCGCTGATCTATCTCGTCGGCGCCTTTACGCCGGCGCGCCGCGTCTGGGGGCCAATCGCCGTGGCGGCGCTGGTGCTATCGGCCGTCGCGCTGGCGACGCAAGGGCTTGGCGCGACCGACGGCGCCGCCCCGGCCACGGCCTCCGGCACGCTCGCCCTCGATGCCGCGGGCGGCATCGATGCCCTCGGTCAATACATCCGCTGGCTGTCGCTTGTCGTCGGCCTGGTTCTCGTGTTGCTCTCGGCGAAGCCCGACGACGATGTGCAAGTGCCTGAGCTTATCGGCACCATCGTGCTGGCCACGGCCGGATCGATGCTGGCGGCGACGACGCGCGATCTCGTGCTGCTGTTTCTGGGCATCGAGCTGATTTCGATACCGACTTACGTGCTGCTTTACCTGGGCCGGCGCGACGCCACTTCACCCGAAGCGGCCGTTAAATACTTTTTTCTGAGCATCTTGTCGTCGGCGCTCACGCTCTATGGTTTCAGCTTCTTGTACGGCATCTGCGGCTCCACGGATTTGACGGTGCTGCAATCGGCTTTGGCCGGGCAGCCCGACGAACCGACGGGGCTGACTTCGCTGGCGGTGATCGCCATCGTGTTGTTGTTTGCCGGCATCGGCTTCAAGATCACGGCGGTGCCGTTTCATTTTTACGCTCCCGACGTGTACCAAGGCACCACCAACGGCAACGCCGGCGTCTTGGCCGTGCTGCCCAAAATCGCCGGCTTTGTGGCGCTGGTGCGAATTGTGGCGGTGGCCATGCCGGGCGTGGAGAATTACGGCTGGCGCATCGCGCTGGTCATTTCCGTGCTGACGATGACGCTGGGCAGCGTGCTGGGATTGTGGCAAGACAACATCCGCCGCCTGCTGGCTTACTCGTCGATTACACACGGCGGTTACATGTTGATCGGCCTGGCGGTCGGCCTGGCCAGCGCCAATCCGTCGGGCGGCATTGACGGCATCGGCGCGTTGTTTTTCTATTTGGCCATTTACGCTCTGGCGACGGCCGGCGCGTTCGCCGCGCTCACCTTCCTTGGCGGGCAGGGCAAACAGATCGACACGATCGATGACCTGGCCGGTATTGCCCGAAGCAATCCGCTGACCGCGGTTTTTCTGGCGGTGTTTTTCATCAGTTTGATGGGCGTTCCGCCGCTGGCGGGTTTTTGGGGCAAGTTTTACATTTTCGCCAGCGCGCTCAACTTTGACGAGGCCGGTTTGGGCGACCCCAGCGTGCGGAACTGGTTCTTGGCTTTGGCGGTGATTGGCGGAGTCAACGCCGCGATTTCGGCGGGCTATTATCTTCGCGTGGTGGCGGCCATGTACTTTCGCGAGCCGGTTTCAACGCCCGCCGGCGCCGGCGGCCTGGGCGCCGCCATCGCCGCGGGGCTGTGCGCGTTGCTCGTCGTTTTGATTGGCCTGGTGCCCACGCCGCTGGCCAGCCAATCAACCGACGCGAGCATCGCCCTGCGAGCGGCGGATGCAACCGTCGCGGCCCAATTCGCGCCGGCCAATAAACTGGTAACGAGCGGCGATGGAAGCCCGGCGCGTTAGCGCCACGCCCAGTTAATACGGAACACCGCC
>DASVGM010000105.1:0-2387 GCA_036379555.1 Pirellulales bacterium
GCTTGCCCCCGTCGAGCGCTGACTGACGGGCTAGATGTACGGTGCCGAACGCGCCCCCGTTTTCGCGTTGCATCCGCCGCCGAAGGCGGCGGATGCAACGCGAAAACGGGGACGCATTTGGCGCCCTACAACTAGCCGGTCAATCAGCGCTCGACGGGGACAGGCCCCGATCGTGGCGGAACAAATCGAGTGTCAAGCAAGTCGGGGCACAACGACCAATTTTTCGCAGGCCAGGCCCATCCTCCCCGAGCGTGTGAACGCGTCTCATTCCTGCCCGTGTGCGGTATAGATGGCTTCTCGCGAACCCGCGTGAAACTTTGCGCGTTTCAGCGGATGGTCACGAAGTCGCTATGGCTATACAGCACCAGCAGCAGGTTTTCGCGCGCTCTCTGCCGCGGATCGGCGGCCGCCTGGCGCTTCGCGGCGCCGCCGGCCGGCATGGCCGTCAGGTTCGGCTGTTGTAGCCGCGCGCTATTTTCTTGCAAGAAATGTTGGCAAGACCGGGTCTCTTGCTCCGTGGGAGGGCGGCTCAACACCGTCTCAAACGCCGCCAAAATAAAGGCGAGATTGGTCGGCTCGTCCCCCGCGCCGACTTCGTTCGCCAGCCGCTCAGCCAGCGCGCGCGAATGGTCTTGCGCCAACGAACTGTTCATCAGCGCCAGCGCCTGTTGCGGCACGACACTCTCCCGTCGGCGATAACAGGCGTTGGGATCGGCGGCGTCAAACAACTCCAGCAGTTTCATCTTTTCGTTGGGGGTTGCTCGGAAGTAGAGGCTGCGCCGTGGCACGGTCAGCCCCTCCGCTTCGGCGATTTCAGGCCCGCCCAGTCGCGCATCGAGCGCGCCGGCCGTGGCGAGCACGCTGTCGCGCATGACCTCCGCCTCCATGCGCCGTGAGTTCATCCGCCAAAGATAGACGTTTTCGCGGTCGATGGCGTTGTTGGCCGCGGCCGCGGCGCCACCCGACGAGCTGCGCCGATAGGCCGCTGAAAGCACGATCAGCCGATGAATCTCTTTCATGCGCCAGCCGTGGTCCATCAGTTCGCAAGCCAGCCAGTCAAGCAACTCAGGATGCGACGGCGGCTGACCGTTAAGGCCGAAATCAGCGACCGTCGGCGCCAGTGCCCGGCCAAAGTGCCGCAACCAGATATGATTCACGGCGACGCGCGCGGTACGCGGGTTCTGACGGTTGGCGATCCAACGCGCCAGAGCCAGCCGGCGGCCGCTGCTTGACGTCGGAAACTGCTCGCCAAGCGGCGCGTAGGTTCCGTCGGCGGCCTCCACGGCACGCTGGGCGTCGTCGAGCGACTTTGTCGCGGTGGTCAGTTTTGATTCAGCCTCGGTCAGTGCCGCGGGCGGCGCCGTCGCGGCTCGCTTAAGGTCGAGCTGTTCGCGGTTTAAGCGCGCGAGATGTTGTTCGGCAAGCAGGACCGCTTCGGCGGACTTTGCCATTGCGACGGCCCGCTCAGCGCGGCTGGCGGCCAGCATGGCCGGCTTCGCAGCAACTTGTGGCATGCGTGTCTCGCCCGCATAGCGAAGCGTTTCGGCCGCCGCTCGCGCTTGGATCGACGCCAGCTCGGCCTCGGCGGTGGCGATTTTTTTCTCCGCGAGCGCCGCGGCATCGATCGCCGCGAACTGCTGGTTTTTCAAATCAGCGAGCGTCGGTACAAGCTCGCGAATTTCCAGTTCCGTGAACGCCACCGTGCCCTCATGCGCCCAGAGGGCGAACTTGCCGCCGGCGCGCCGACCGGGGAGCACATAGTCGAGTTTCCGTTGGCCGTTGAGCCAGATGGTCAGGTTCAGCCCGCGGACTTCGATCTCGACACCTATCTCGTCGCCGATCTTCAGTCCGTCTGCTTTAACGATGCCTGCGGGCGGATACATTTGTTGCCCAGCCTGGCGATGGAACGCCTGCACGCCCTGGCTTTGGTCGGTCAGGTGCGTATAGATGTCGTGGGAGTTTCCCTGATCGAGATAGTCGTAGCTGAAGCCGATCGAACGCAGCGTGCCTGGTTGCAACGGCCGATATTTCCAACGGGCTTTGAAGTCGGTCGGATGCGTCTTTTTAGAAACGATGGTCGCGAAGTTGCCCACGGCTTTTTGCACCAACCGGCCTTCCTCATAAAGCCATTCGCCGCTGACGATTTGCCAATCGTCCGGCCGTGGCCGCGAGAAGTTGTCGAAGAAGGCTGGCGGTTTGTCAGGCGATGACTCCGCATTGCCGCCGCTCGTCGCGTCGGCCACGTTCCGCTCGGCGGTAGCCGCCTCAAGTCGGGCCTTGTCGCGGTTTGCCCGAACTTTTTCTACCGCGCCGGACGCTTGAGCGAGGAGTCCTTCCAGCGCCGCCGGCCGCAGCGCCGGATACCAGGCTTCGGCCGGAAGCGGCAC
>DASVGM010000106.1:0-6021 GCA_036379555.1 Pirellulales bacterium
TGTGCGGCGGCGGAACGTCGCGCGAATGAATCAGCCGGTCGTCTTGCTTCTCGCCGCGTTCGGGCTGCGGCGCGAGGAGCACGTTGCCAAGTTCGATGTGCGGCAGCACGATGTGCGGCGCGCCGTTGTAGCTGATCGTCATTAACTTGCCCGGCGGCGGACCATGATGTTTTAACACCGCCTCGCGGCCCGCTTCAGTGAGCTTCGCGTTGAACCACGCTTGATACTTGGCCAGTGGAATGAGCGTCGGTTCTCCCTCGGTAACCAGTTGCTCCAACTCCGCCCGTGCCCAAGGTCCGATGTTGCGGCCCTTGGCTTTAACCCAACCGAGAAGCTCTTCAGCGGTTTGCGGCACCGGCGCGATCTCGTAGCCTTTGGCTTTCAATTCGGGCAGAAACCGGACAAGACTTTTCGGACCGTCAAGGAAGGCGCCCGTCGGGCTGCCGCGCAGCAGGTCGTCTTTGCCCAACGATTTGTTGTAATAGATGATCGCGATGCGTTTGTCGGCGTTTTTCTTGGCCCGCAAGTCGAGCCACTTTTTGGTTCGATCGGCGAAGCGCTCGATGCGGTCGGCGATCGGTTCATGAACGCGAAAGCCTTGCACGCTGGCTTTAAGCCCGCCCACGACCATCGGCTCGATGGTGCCTTTCGATTCCTGCACGGTCATAAACAGCCCGACATCGCGATGAGCCATGCCGCGCGGATTTTTCAGCCACTCGTCAATGGTCGAGCCGAGCATGGAGATCGGCCGCACATACGGCACGTCAAGCGACTCCAAGGCGTCTTTCGGCCAGTTGCCGCCGTGGCGATCTTCAATCAGCACGTCGGGTTTGGCCGCGCGAATCAATTCATTAACGCGCTCGTGCGTATCGCCAAAGATCACAGCCACGTTGATGCCGCGCTTCTCCAAAGCGGCCGCTTGGGCGTTGATGACTTTCGTGTCTTCGGTAATCCAAAACGACTGCTGGATCATCAGCACGGCCACCGGCCGATCATCGAACCAGCGCTTTTGAGCGATTTTATACGCGCGGTAAGCGCCGAAGTTGTCAAATGGGTCGGCGCGCGCCGAGTCGAAATAGCCCGCGTCGGGCACCGGCAGGGGCGGCTCAATGGCGCTGTCGCGTCCTAGATAAGTGGCCGCGGCATAGCTCAACAGCCGCTTGATGTTCGCCAGGCCGTTCGCCCGCCAATACGGCGGCACTTTCGCGTCGGATTTCAGCAGTTCGGCTTTGAGCAGCGTCGCATGGACATCGCGTTGATCCAGCGCCACCGCGGTCAGACCGGGATTCGACGTTTTCGCTCGTCGCAACGATTCGATGATGCCCGTGACGTCCTTGGGATCGAGATTCAGCACAAACAGCACACCAACACCATCAAGTGCGTGCTCGTCGTTGATGAGCTTGTCGCTAGTCAGCCATTCAATTCCGATGCCGGTCTCTCGCGCGGCGCGATCGACCAGGGCGATCGAACGCTCCCAGGCCCCCACGAAACCGACCGCCGGCATGTCGGCGCCGCGAAGCGAAGCGTCGCAGCATAGCAACAGAAATGCCGCCAGCCCGCATTGCGCGGCAATGCGTAGCCGGCTTCGTAAGAAGTCGGGCTGTAGCCGGCTTCGTAAGAAGTCGGGCCGTGGCATCGGTTTACAGCCAGAATTCTCACGAATTCTGCGACACTGGGCGCCGCCCCGACGAGTGGAGTATGAACTGATCAAGGTGCGTGATCCTGGGTAGGGGTTGTTTTTTGGAACGCCTCGCATCTGATTTTGCTCGACGCTCTTAGAGGCTATCCGAAAACTCGGATTTCGCCGTAGCGGCCTATCGTGGGGCGGCTCGCCGAGCCGTCTTTTGCAGCCAGACGGGCCGGCGGCCCGCCCCACGGCGAGTTTTCAGATAGCCTCTTAGTCGAACGGAACCGCTTCGCCGCCGGCACGAGTGCCCAAGACCAGAAACGTGGTGTAAGCGATGGTGTCGGAGAAGAACCGCACCGAACCATCGCACAAAACGGCGTTCACTCCGCCGGGATGCGCGCTGCGCGCGGCAAAGTTCGTACTGCCCAGGTTCGGCCCCCAGCAATCAACTCGTGGATCGTTGGGCGGGCGAGCGGTGATAGTGGTCAAGATCGGCGGAAACTTTCCATACACGTCGCGAAAGTTGTGCAACGCCAATCCAAGCTGCTTTTGACGATTCACGCACTGAGCGCGTCGAGCGGCCTCGCGCGCCGCCTGCACGGCGGGCAACAACAATCCGATCAGCAGGCCGATGATGGCGATGACCACCAGCAGTTCGATCAAAGTAAACGCCGAGCGGCGACGAAAGGTGGGCTTCATGGTGTTTTGCGGCGTCCTACTGTGGTTGATTCTCATTGGCCAAAATTGGCCTTATGCCATTGAAGCATTTCGGCGGCGCATTGCTCGCCGCAAACGACATACTCAGCCGACTTCGCGCTCAAAAGATGTTCAGGACCGACCTCGGTTATCGCCTTGCCGCAATGGTGGCAGATGCCCGGCGTTCCTACAGGCGTGGTCACGAGCACCTCCGGATAGCCAACCTTTCGTGGAGCATTCGCTCGCAACAGCAGCACGGTGATTGCCAACACGGTCAGGCTGGCGAGAATCCACTTCAAAACGGCCATTGAAAAACTTCTCAGGTGCAGGATCGGACGAGAATCTCGCCAAAGGGGCAAGTCGCGTGCCGTTCGGCCGCCCCGCGTTTTACCGTATTTCCGTCAAACTTTTATGTCCGCGATGGCGATTGTTTCGCCGCGCATGGCGTTTTTTTCACCACTGCGTAATATATGCGGCCTCAGCGCGAAGTTGCCGAAGTGAAACGCCATTTATGGTTCATCCGGAAACGGCGTACCTGAAGCCCGTCTCCTTGATACGAATGCAATCAGCGACCTGATGCGCGACCACCCTTCGCTGAAAGCGCGGGTGGCCGCGTAGGCGGGCTGGCTCTGCACAAGCGTTCTTGTCAGCGGGACGCCCAATTTAGGCACGTGTCTGGCCTGAGCGTCGAGGACTGGACCGTCTAAAATCGAGTGCCGAGTTGAGCCGCTCACAAAAACCCGTCGCGGAAATTAAAATGCGGGTTACTTAAAACAGCCGCGACTGCGCGTCGGTCTGCGCCGGGTCCAGCCCGAGATGCTCGTAGGCCGCCGGGGTCGCCTTTCGCCCGCGCGGCGTGCGAATCACCAGGCCGCTGCGCAACAGAAAGGGCTCGATCTCGTCCACCAGCGTATCCGGCGCGAGATTCATGGTGTGCGCCACCGCTTCCACCCCCACCGGGCCGCCGTGAAACAAGCGAATGATCGTTTCCAGGTAGCGGCGGTCTTGCCCGTCGAGACCGAGCTTATCAATGCCTTGCATCTCCAGCGCGGCGCTGGCCAGGGCCAACGTGATGTGGCCGTCGGCCTTGCTGGTGGCGTAATCGCGCACCCAGCGGAGGCGATTGTTGGCCAGGCGCGGCGTGCCGCGGCTACGCGAGGCGATCTCGGTCGCGGCGGCGGCCTCGATGCGGCAGCCGAGCTTGCCCGAACTGCGACGCACGATCTCGGCCAACTCTTCGACCGTGTAAAAATCGAGATGCTCGCGCATCACAAAGCGGTCGCGCAAGGGGGCTGAGAGCAGGCCGGTGCGCGTGGTGGCGCCAATCAGTGTGAACGGCTGCAGCGACATGTTGATGGTGCGGGCGTTGATGCCCTCGCCCAGCGTGATGTCGATGCGAAAATCTTCCATCGCCGGATACAAGAATTCCTCCACCGCCTTGGGCAAGCGGTGGATTTCGTCGATGAACAGCACCGAGCCTTTTTCGGCGTTGGTCAGGTAGGGAATCAGGTCTTTGGGGGCGTCCATCGCCGCGCCGCTGGCGATTTGCAGGGTCACGCCCAGCTCGCGTGGAATGACCGTGGCGAAGGTCGTTTTGCCCAGCCCCGGCGGGCCGTCGAAGAGGATATGGCCCAAAGTTTCGCGGCGCTTGCGCGACGCGTCGAGCGCGATTTCAATGCGGGCGAACACGTCGCGCTGGCCGATGATGTCGCGCATGCGCTGCGGGCGCAGGGCGCGATCGTCGTCGGCCGGCGGCGTGTTTTGCGCGGCGTTGTCGGCGTTGTCGCCGCCGCGTTCGTCGTCGGCGCTGTCATTCGTTAAAATGGCTTCGCGAGCCAAGCGTTCTCTCCGCCGTGAATATCGTGTTTTCGCGATCGGCCCCAACCGATCCTCATGGCAGTGTATGCGACGTGCGGCCCGGATGTCCACGCCGGCGGAGATGCCTCGTTGTTCTACACAAGTCCGATGCCGTTTTTAGTCCCGTAGGGACGGCAGAGTTTAGCCGTGGGCGCAAGCCCACGGAAAACGAACGCGAACGATTCGTCCAGCCGCGCAGCGGCGAAAGAGCGCGTGGTGCGCCGCCTCTTTCGCCGCTACGCGGCTTGCCTAATCTACCTCATTGATTCCGTGGGCTTACGCCCACGGCTAAACTCTTTCGCCGCTGCGCGGCTGAGGCAAGGGACGTATAGAACAATGGGGGCAAGCCCCAATCGTGGCGGAATGAATCTAGTGTCAAACAAGTCGGGGCACGACAACCGATTTCGCGCAGCCCAGGCCCATCCTCCAGCGGCGCCGACAGCCTCATTCCGGCTCGCGTGCGGTATAACAGGGTTGTGGGCATGGCCCTCCAGGGAGAATCCGAGACGATGCCATCACCAATATGCGACGGCAATCGACACCCCGGCGCCGATCGGGCGGACGCCGCCGTGCCGCGGCGCCGCTGGCAGTTTTCATTGCGGCGAGTGGGCGTCGTCGTGGCCGTGTTGTGCGCCATGCTGGCCGTGGGCGTGAGGTTTCGCGAACGAGATCGTGAAGAGCGACGGATTGCCGCGCGCCTGATCGCGTTGGGCGCCAGAGTGGATTCTGATCCGTACGGCCCAAGATGGCTGCGGCGGTTGCTGGGTGAAAACACTCCGTGCCACATCACCCGTATCTTCTGCCACGATAAGGCCATCACCGATGTTCATCTGGCGGAATTACGCGCGCTGACGGCATTGCGAGAACTGGAGATTTACAACGCGCCCGGCGTGACCGATCGAGGGCTTGAAGAAATCGCCGCGATCTCGACGCTGGAGAACCTGGTCGTCGTCTCGCCCGCGATTACCGATCGGGGTGTGGCCGGCCTTGAAGCTTTAACGAACCTCCGTCATCTCTGGCTGCCGGCGCACATCAGCGATGAAGCGATCGCCGGCCTGGGAAAGTTGACGAACCTGGAAACACTGGTCTACGCGACGCCCACCGCGGCGCAGGAGAATATTGTCTGGGAGCTGACCAACAAAACCGATTTCGATTTCAGCCAACAGCCGTTAGCCGACGTATTGAGTTATCTCCACGCGCGCCATGAAATTCCGATCGACACCTACGAATTAATGCAGGCCAGGCTTCCCTCTGACACACGAGTCAGCGGTGAGAGTCGTGACGTGCGGCTGGCTCACGCCTTGCGAGTCATGCTGGAACCGTTCAATCTGGTTTACCGTGTCGGCTCCGACCGCCTCGTGATCACGACGCGCGAGGCGCTGGCGCCGGTTCAACCGAGGCTCGCCAACCTGCGCCGCCGCTTCCCCTACTCGACGGAGATCATTGTTGATTGGAGCGTGCCGCCTTTGCAGCCCGTCATCCGATCGGACGACGAACGGGCGATCGAAACGCTGGCAAGCTTGGGCGCCGAGCTTTTTATCGCTACGCCCGGCCATTTGCGCTCGATCAATCTTGGCGGGGCCAAGGTCAACGACGCCGTTATCAAGGCCGTTGCGCGGTTCAAAGAGCTTACCTGGCTTGATCTGAGCCGTACTTCGGTCACCAACGAAAACTTGTCGCTTCTGCGCGGGCTTGAGCGGCTCCAGTTTCTTAACCTGAGCGAGACCGCCGTTGATGACGAGGGCATTAAGTCGCTTCCGGAAATGCTGCCCGCGCTCGCTTGGGTCAGTGTGGATGGCACAAAGGTCAGGAACGCCGCGATCGTAACTCTGCAACGGCGC
>DASVGM010000107.1:0-16673 GCA_036379555.1 Pirellulales bacterium
CCTCATGGCCGTCGCCGCGGCGACGGCCCAAGCCGAAAACGAACCGGCCTCCCCGCTCAAAAGCCCGCTTAGTCCGGCTGACAGCCTCACGCATTTTCAGCTTCCACCGGGCGTCAAGATCGAACTGGTCGCCGCGGAGCCGGAGGTGGTCGATCCGGTGGCCATTCGCTTTGATGAGGAGGGTCGCTTGTGGGTCGTTGAAATGCGCGATTATCCCAATGGCCCGGCCAGCGGTGAGAAGCCGCTTTCGCGCATCAAGCTGCTGGAAGACACCGATGGCGACGGCCGCTTTGAAACCGCCCGCGTCTTCGCCGATCAACTGCTCTTTACCACCGGCGTTCAGCCGTGGCACGGCGGCGTGATTGTCACCTACTCGGGCCGCATCGACTGGATGAAAGACACCGACGGCGATGGCCGCGCCGACCTGCGCGAGCATTGGTTCACCGGTTTCGCCGAAGAAAACCCGCAACTTCGCGCCAACCATCCGCGTTTCTCCCTCGACAATTTCATCTACGTGGCCAATGGCCTGCGCGGCGGCGTCGTGGCCAGCACTTGGAAGCGGTCGCGGCGCGAGGTCTCGATCAGCGGCCGCGACTTCCGTTTTGAACCGCTGCGCGGCGAGTGCGGCGCCGTTTCGGGCAACGGCCAGTTTGGCATGACCTTCGACGATTTTGGCAATCGCTTCATCTGCAGCAACCGCAATCCGCTGATGCACGTCGTGCTTGAAGACCGCTATCTGGCCCGAAATCCGCTGGCCGCCGTGCCGGCCGTCGTCAACGACGTGGCGGCCTCGGGCGATCTGTCGCATATTTATCCCATCAGCCAGGCTTGGACCACCTCCATTCTGCACGCGGGTCAGTTCACGGCGGCCTGCGGGGCGGAAGTTTACCGCGGCGATGCCTTGCCGGAGCGGTTTCACGGTTGCGGCTTCACCTGCGAACCGACCGGCAGCCTCGTTCACTGCGAAACGCTCAAGCCGGCGGGCGCGTCGTTTGTCGGCCGGCCTGAACGGGAGGGGGTTGAGTTTTTAGCCACGGCCGACGGTTGGTTTCGCCCGGTGAATCTGGAGACAGGCCCCGACGGCGCGCTGTACGTGGTAGACATGTATCGCGCGGTGATCGAGCACCCGCAATTTGTTCCCGATGAGTTGAAGAACCGCCCCGACCTGCGCGACGGCGACGATCGCGGCCGCATTTACCGGCTGGTGGGCGATGGTTTTAAGCAGCGGCCCGCCCCCAAGCTCGGCGCTGCCGGCCCGGAAGCTTTGGCGCCGCTGTTGGCCGATCACAATCCGTGGTATCGCGCCACGGCGGCGCGGCTCATGTATGAGCACCAATGGCGGCAGGCCAAGCCCTTGGTTGAAGCGACCGCTCGCGAGGCCGCCAGCGCCGAGGCGCGAGCACAAGCGCTTTGGACGTTACACGGCTGGCACGAATTGACCGCCGCGACATTGCGGCAAGCGCTTGGCGACCGGCATCCGCGCGTCCGCGAAATGGCGGTGTTGCTGGCCGAACCGCTGTTGGCCGACGACGCCGAACTGCGCAAGCGTGTGATCGAGTTGGCCGCCGATGGCGATGCGCGGTTGCGATTTCAGGTGGCATTGAGCTTGGGCGCCACGCACACCGACGACGTTTTGCCAGCGCTGGCCGGAATCGCGGTCGCCGGCGCCGACGATGTTTGGACGCGCCGCGCCGTGCTGCTCTCGGTGCCCGATCACCCGCGGGAGTTGCTGGCGTTGCTGCTCAATCGGCTGGGGCAAACCGATGCGCCGCCGGCCGGCAGTCCGTCGGCGGCCGGCATGGACGAAATGCTGGCCGACACCGCGCGGCTGGTCGGCGCGCGCCGGCAGGCGGAAGAAGTGGCCGCGGTGTTGCGTAAGTTGGCGTCACTCAAGGGCGATTCGTTCTTGGCGCGTAAAATGGCCATCCTAACCGGCATGGCGCGCGGAATGCAAAATCGCGGGCTAAGCTGGTCGGTCATGGCCGGGCGATTGGCCAATGACGCGGTCGCGCGCGACGCGGCAAACGATGTTTTTCAAAAAGCGGCCGCGATCGCCAGCGATGACAAGGCGCCGTCGGCTGAACGTGAGCGGGCCTGCGGTCTGCTGCAATTCGCCGCGGATGACTTGGCCCTAAACGTGCTTATCGCGATGATCGAGGGCGAGCAAAACCAAGCGCTGCAAATTCAGGCAGTCACCGAGCTGGCGGCGCATGCCGCGCCGCGTGTCACCGACTTTTTGATCGCCAACTTCGAGCGACAGTCGCCGGCCGTTCGCCGGGCCATGCTCGGCGCCTTGCTGACTCGACCCGACCGCATTGGCCGGCTGCTCGATGAGATTTCCGCCGGGCGGCTCAAGGCGTCGGAGATCGATCCGTTTCAGGCGAATCGCTTGCGGCAGCACAGCGACCCGCAAATTCGCGCCAAGGCGGTGGAATTGTTGGCCGCGGCGGAACCTGCCGAGCGCCGGGCGCAAGTGGAGCGTTACCGAGCCTCGCTCGATTTGGAGGCCGACCCCAAGCATGGCCGCGAATTGTTCCAGAAAAACTGCGCCACCTGCCACCGCATTGGCGCTTTGGGCGTCGACGTGGCGCCGAGCATCGCCGACTCGCGCACCAAGACGCGCGAGCAGCTCCTGGTCGACATTCTGGAGCCGAACCGCGCCATCGACAACAACTATGTCAGCTATTCGCTGTTGACGGCCGACGGGCAATCGCTCGTCGGCGTCATCTCGGCGGAAACGGCCTCTTCCATCACGCTCAAGCAGCCCGAAGGCAAAGTGCTCACGCTGGCCCGCGGCGATATTGAAGAGCTGCACTCCAACGGCGTTTCGCTGATGCCCGAAGGGCTGGAGAAAAATCTTTCGCTGCAGGACATGAGCGACTTGATTTCCTTCATCAAGAATTGGCGATATCTGGAGGCCGGTTTGCCGATCAAAGCGGGTAAGTGAACGCGCGATTGAGCTTGGATGATTCATGGCTCATGTCGCTGTTGGCCGAGATACCAACCGCATACGTCTGATTTGCGGCTCTTTCGCGAAGCTTTCCGGCACGCTAATTTATACTGCTGTTTCACGCCCAACCTTGTTGCTTGATCAACCATGCTCGATCGAAAATTCATTGTCGAAAACGCCGCCGCCGTCCAGGAAAACTGCCAGCGGCGCGGAGTGAAAGCCGATGTTGACCGGTTGGTGCGACTTGACGCGCAGCGCCGCGAGCAGCAAGGCGAAGTCGATGAATTGAACCGCCGCGCCAACGAGGTCTCCAAGCTGATCGGCAAGGCCAAAGACGCCGCCGAGCGCGAAGCCCGCAAAAACGAAGGCCGCGAGCTGCGCGAAAAAACGGCCGCGGCGCAAGCGTCACTCGACGCCATCCTGGCCGAGATCGACGTCCTGCAGCGCGGCATTCCCAATATGTCGCACCCCCAAGCCCCGCTCGGTTCGGGCGACGAGGCGAGCCTGGAACTGCGCCGCGGAAAAACGCCGCCGCCGCAGTTCGATTTCCCGCCGCTCGACCACGTGACACTCGGCGAGCGTCTCGATTTGCTCGACTTGGAAGGCGGCGCCAAAGTCGCCGGGCATGGCTTTTATTTCCTGCGCAACGACGCGGTTTTGCTGGAATTGGCGTTGCAACGCTACGCGCTCGATCTGCTCCTGGCCGAAGGCTTCACGCCCACGATCACGCCCGATCTGGCCCGCAACGAGATTTTGCAGGGCGTGGGCTATATTCCGCGCGGGCCTGAAACGCAAATCTACAGCGTCGCCGACAGCGATTTGAGCCTGGTGGCCACGGCCGAGATCACGCTGGGCGGCCTGTTGGCCGAAACGATTCTTGAGGCCGAGCGGCTGCCCATCAAGCTCTGCGGCATCAGCCATTGCTATCGCACGGAGGCGGGCGCTCACGGCCGCGCGTCGCGCGGGTTGTATCGCGTGCATCAATTCACCAAGGTGGAGATGTTCGCGTTCACCACGCCGGATCAAAGCGAGAGCATGCTCGATTATTTCTGCGAACTGGAATGCCGGCTGTTTGACGGCTTGGAGATTCCTTATCGCGTCATCGACACGGCCGTCGGCGATTTGGGCGGGCCCGCATATCGCAAGTTTGATTTGGAAGCCTGGATGCCGGGCCGCGGCGCAGCCGGCGAATTTGGCGAGGTGACCAGCACCTCCAATTGCACCGACTATCAAGCTCGTCGTCTGAGCATTCGCTATCGCCCCAAGGGAGAAAAGGGGACAGCCTTCGTACACACGCTCAACGGCACGGCCATCGCCATCAGCCGCGGGCTGATCGCGCTGTTGGAAAACCACCAGCAGTCCGATGGCTCGGTGCGCATTCCCGCGGCGCTGCGGCCCTATTTCGGCAAAGGCGCGATCGGGCCACGCGCCTGAGAGCGACGCCACTTCCAACGCGGTTTCCCAATCACGCTCAAAAATATTTCGCCGTCGCCGCGCTTGGCTGTTGCCAAAACCGTTTTATCGCGTACAACTAAGGGCAGAACGCATGCTGAGTTGGTTGTCGCCGCGCGACGGAATGGCTGGGTTGTGAAGCGGCGGCCAATGATGGCAAGTCGTTTCTTTTGTCAAGGGTGAGCGAAAGCTTGCGGTCAAGCGGCGCGGCGAGGCGCCGTGTCGCTTCGCGGCCGAGTTCACCAGATTTCCCTAATGGAGGACACATAACGTGGCCAAGAAAAAAGCTGCCAAGAAGGCTGTCACCAAATCGCCCAAGAAAAAGGCTGCGAAGAAGACGGCGAAGCGCTAAGCTCGTTGTCGCTACGGCAGCGGCGCCGGCCGGCTGATTGCAACGGCCTTCACGGCGCCTGAATACGACGAGAGAGAGCCGCGCAGGCGAAGTCGCCCGCGCGGCTTTATTTTTTGGGTTCCTCTGACAAATTCGTGGGTGGCCTTCGCGCCGATGAGCGGGGCGAGTTTTGCGTTTTCAAAGGCATGGCCGGGCAAATAAATGATCTGCGAGGTGTACGGAAAGGCAAAGAACCCTGGCCCGCCTTGGCGGGTCTCACGCCAAGCGAATCATTTACCCGCCCGGATCCGACTATCCCTTGTCTCGTTTGCTCGCCAGCAGAGCCTGACTCCGCCAGCGCCAGACGCCGGTCATTCTACCACGTCGAATTCGCTTTCAATTGCCAATCCATTTATTTGCCCGGCAAATGCCTTAAAAAACGCATCGTGGCCTTGCTATCCAGCCAAAATCCACCCACGAATTCTTCCGAGGAGCCGATTTTCAGAGGAGTTTCAATGTTAGAAGAATCCGATACCTACCTCATGATCCTAGAGCAAGGTGAAGAGCGCGCCACGCGACGAGACATCTTGTTGGTCGGCGAGGCACGGCTTGGCGCCGCGGACGAGGCGATAAAGAACCGGCTTGCAAATATCAAGGATTCCGAGCGGCTGGCACGAATGGTTCAAAAGGCTGCAACCGCCTTGACCTGGGAAGAGATTCTTGAGGCTCACTGAATAAGACGCGATACTCTTGCGGCGTTCAGCACCGGTTCACTACTGCCGTGGTAAAAGAGCGGAATCGCTTAACCATCGGTGGAGAGGAAATTGAAACATGAAGACTGCCTCAGTCGCGGATTTGAAATCACACTTAAACGATTATCTTGAGCAAAGCCGCCTGGGAAACCGTGCCCGCCTACTGGCGCGCGGTGCTCGCAGGATCATGAACGCAGTGACAACGGAAAGCGGCGATAAATCGCCCGCACTCCAAGACGGCGAATCTGCTATAATAGATCGCGACGGCCTGAAATGATGACGCCAGAATTGGTTCATTTTGGGCCGCGTGCGGCATTGTTGTATCTCAATTCCATCCATTGCCTTGCGCGGAGAACGCTGATGAAGCCCCGTGCCTTGATGATTGTTTTCATTTGTGGCTGCCTTGCGGCGCGATCGGCCCGCGCTGAAATCTCCGCCGAACAAGTCAACGCGGCCATCCAGCGCGGCGTCGATTATCTGCAACGCGAACAAAAAGACGGCCATTGGCATGACCCCGTGGGTTATCCGGGCGGCATTACGTCGATATGCACCTTGGCCCTGCTGAATTGCGGCGTGCCGGCCAAAGATGAGTCGGTGCAAAACGCCGTCAACTATCTGCGCAAACTCAAACCCCAAATGACCTACTCCACCTCGCTGCAAACGATGGTTTTTTGCGCGGCCGAGCCGGCCACCAACATGGCCCTGATTAAACGCAACGCCCTGTGGTTGGAAAACAACCAGAAGCGCAACGGCCAATTCGCCGGCGCCTGGGGCTATCCGCAGGCCGAAGGCGACAACTCCAACAGCCAGTTTGCCCTGCTCGCTTTGCATGAGGCCGAGCGCGTGGGCGTCGACGTGAACGATCAAACCTGGCTGCTAGCACGCAACTATTGGACGCAAAACCAAAACCAGAATGGTTCTTGGGGATACAAGCCCGGCCTGGGTGGCACGGGCAGCATGACCTGCGCCGGCATCGCGGCGCTGGTCATCACCAGCGACCGCCTCAGCCGCGGCGACGCCGAAGTCGATGGCGACCACATCACCTGCTGCGGCGAACAGCAAGACAATAGGCAACTGGAACAGGCGCTGAATTGGATGGGCCGCAACTTTTCAGTGCATGTCAATCCCGGCAGCCACGGCCAGCAGGGATGGTTGTTTTATTACCTCTACGGCGTGGAACGCGCCGGCCGCTTGACCAATCAACGCTTCCTCGGCGGGCACGATTGGTATCGCGAAGGGGCCGACCTGTTGGTCAGCTTGCAAGATCAACTGTCGGGCTATTGGAAGGGCACCGGCCACGCCGAAGACAATCCGCAATTGGGCACTAGCCTGGCGTTGCTCTTTTTGGCCAAGGGGCGGCGGCCGGTGCTGTGCGCCAAGCTCAAGCGCGAACCTCTCGACGATTGGAACCACCATCGCAACGACCTGGGTAATCTGACCAGTTACGTGGAAAGCCGCTGGGGGCGCGACCTGACCTGGCAAGTGATCGACGGCGCCGCCCCCGGCGCCACCACCGAAGACCTGCTGGAATCGCCCGTGCTGTTTATCAGCGGCGGCTCCGCGCCGCGGTTCAGCGACGAACAGGTCGAGCGGCTGCGAGCGTATGTCAACCAGGGCGGTTTCATTCTGGCCGAGGCTACCTGCGAGGGCGGCGATTTTGAACAAGGCTTTGAGCGGCTGATGCGGCGCATGTTTCCCGAACCTGAATATCGCCTGCACGATTTGCCGCTCGACCACCCGGCATATACCGCGGAGGGGCGCGTTGATACCAGCGTGTTTAAGATCGGCCGCACCTTGAAGGGCATCGACGTGGGCTGCCGCACGAGCGTGATCTTTTCGCCGGCCGAACTGCATTTGTCGTGCTTGTGGGAGCTGGCCCGGCCGGGCAGAGAAAAAAAATATTCGCCGTCTGTGCGTTCGCAGCTTGAGGCGGCACGCTCGCTGGGAGCGAACATTCTGGCTTACGCCACCAATCGCGAAGTGAAATACAAGCTCGATCTGCCGCACGACATCGCGGCCACGGAAACGATCGATCCTTTCGACCGGCTGAAGCTGCACATCGGCAAAGTGCGGCATGGCGGCAGTTGGAACGCGGCGCCGGGCGCGCTGATGAACCTGCTGCACGCGGTCAGTCGCGAGACCGGCATGCGCATCAACACCGACCAGCGCGAGGTGGCGCTGACCGATGCCGCGCTGTTTGAATTCCCCATACTGTACATGCACGGTCGCACGGCCTTTCGGCTGTCGGCCGCGGAACGCAAGCAGTTCAAGACCTATCTGGAGCGCGGTGGCGTGGTGCTGGCCGACGCCGTTTGCGGCAGCGACGCGTTTGTGAAATCGTTTCGCCGCGAGGTCGAACAGGCGTTTGGCAAGCCGCTGGAGGACGTTCCCGCGGCGCATCCGATGTTCACGAGCAAATTCGGCGGTTTCGATCTATCGACGGTGCGCCGGCGCGAGCCGCGGCGGCGCGAGGGCGACGGCGCGCTCAAGGCGGCGGTGATCGATGTGCCGCCCGAATTGGAAGGGCTGAAACTGGACGATCGCTACGCCGTGTTGTTCTCACCGCTCGACATCAGTTGCGCGCTGGAGCGGCACGAGTCGCTGGAATGTCCCGGTTACGTGCGTGAAGACGCGGCCCGCATCGGCCTGAATCTGGTGCTTTACGCGATGGAGCAATGACTGTCGGTATCGTCGGCGTGACGTTATACTTGCACGCGGGCTGGAATGAGACAATCGGTGTCGCCGGAGGATGGGCCTCCTGGCCCGTCACCAGCCAGGGTGACGGCCTGGGAAGGCCATCCTACGTGAACGCGTAAAAGTCGCCTCATTTCTGCCCGCGTGCAGCATATATTGGCCTCTTTGCACGCCCCTGTCGCGAAGGATAGTTCATAGATTGATGTCGGAAATGCTTGGCGAGTTGCGCTGGAAAAAGTTTCGAGTGCTCGACGATGGTTTCGTGTGCCTGGTGGATGTGATGGGCAGCGATCAGGCGGTGGTACAGGCGGCCCGCGTGAGCTATGGCGAGGGCACGCGGCAAGTGTCCGACGATCGCGCCTTGATTCGTTATTTGCTGCGGCACCGGCACACCACGCCTTTTGAGATGGCGGAGCTGAAGTTTCTGGTGCGCGTGCCGATGGACACCTGGCGGCAATGGATTCGGCATCGCACGGCGAACGTGAACGAATACAGCACGCGATACTCCCTGGCGATCGACGCCGCGCAGCGCACGGCGGCCGCGCAGTGGCGAACGCAAGCCGCCCAAAACCGGCAAGGCAGCGGCGAGGCCCTGCCGGCCGACCTGGGCGACGACCTGAGCCAGGCGGAAGCGGCTTTGCTGGAGCAGGCGCGGCAGGTGTACCAGCGGCGTATCGAGTTAGGCGTCGCCCGCGAACAGGCGCGCAAAGACCTGCCGCTTTCCACCTACACGGAGGCTTATTGGAAAATCGACCTGCACAACCTGCTCCATTTTTTGGCCTTGCGCATGGACGAGCATGCCCAGTGGGAAATCCGCCAATACGCCAAAACGATGGGCGAAGAGATTGTGCGTCCGCTTTTTCCACTGGTCTGGGAAGCGTTTGTCGATTATCGGTTGGAGGGCATGTTTTTAACGCGGCTCGATCGGGAGTTGATGCAACAATTGATGGCTCGTCTGGCGGAGCTTGGCCGGGCGCATGCCACAATGGAAGATTTTCTCGCCGTGCAGCCGGCCGAATGGGCGACGCTCAAGCGTTCTCGTGAGCGCGACGAATGCCGTGACAAGCTCTTGCGGTTGGGACTTTTGAAAGATGCTTAATCCATCGCTCGAATATGACGACAGCGCCTGGACCGACGAGGAGATGGATCTGCTTGCCGCTGAAGTTGATGCGATGCTCGACGACGACATGACGATTGAGGATAGTGGCTTTTGAACTGCTCTTGTCGCGCTCTCGTGGCCTGTCTATGGCAATGGAAATAATCGGCAACATTCCCCGCCCGCGCCGTCGGCCGTTCTGCTGGGGTTGTGTGACGCTGGCCACCGCCGTGTTGTTGCTGGCGAATTGGCCGGCCCAGGAAGTCATGGTGCCCGACTTATACAGAAATGGCAAATATGGGCCGCACTTTGGATGTATCATGGAGGGGCAGCATGGTTGGCCCCTGAGCTACTTGCGCCGTCGCCCGGTACATTTGCCAGGAACCCTATGGAGCGTGCGCTGGTCGATCTGGTCTTTGACCGAAGGCGTGGAGGCGTTTTATCCGCTTGCCCTTGGTCTCGATGTTGTTATTGCGGCGGCCATCCTAGCGGTTACGGCGTTTGCCGCGGCTGCTTGGCGAAGCGTTCGACAGTCCCTGTTTCACCTACGCCTGAAAGAGTTGCTCGCCATCATCGCGGTGATCGCCGGAGCGTCAGCCTGGCTGCACTTACAACGTAAAGAGTATCTCGGACAGCAGCGGCTCGTGGAGGCGATTACGGCGAAGCAGGCTTGGGGAGCGCACGAAGAGTGGCAACCCGGTGGGCCGACATGGCTGCGCAAGTTATGCGGCGACCGCCTCTTCACTTGGGGCGACCGCGTGATTGCGGTACGCCTGGATGGCGACCAGTTGCCGATGGATGAAGTAAGCCAGTTGGCAAGCCTGAAGGTTCTTGGTTGGAGCGGAACCGTCTCGCACAACGATGTGGTGAAGTTGCAACGGTTGCGCCATTTGGCGGCGGTCGACATGTGCTATGGCTATTTCGATGTGCCTGACCCGCCACAAACTGCTGAATTCTGGACAGACGAAGACGATGCGCACGCGACCGATTCGCTCTTTCGGCAACTCTCGGCCCTCACCTCGCTCGAAGGGATAAACCTCTATGACGGCGTAATCACGGGGAAGGGGTTAGCGGAGCTTTCGACGCTGACGAACATGCGTGTGCTTGATTTGTCGGACTGTGACTACGTGGACGATGAAGGTCTCGCGGCGGTTGCCAGGATGACCAAGCTCGAACACCTGTTGCTCGGCGGCACCAAAGTCACCGATGTTGGCATCGCACAGTTGGCCAACCTGACCAACATTAGGGTGCTTTATTTGCCAATCGCGATTACAGATGTTGGGCTGAAATCCCTCGAAAACTTGCAGCACCTGTGGCAATTGGACGTCTCATCACAAGGCGTGACCGATCTGTCGCTGCCGACGCTGAAAAGATTTAAGGATCTTGAATACCTCAATTTGGATTACACGCAGATAACGGACGCCGCGGTCAGCGACCTAAAACGAGCGTTACCGAATTGCCGAATCGTCCACTAAGCTGCGGCCCCTCAACCCGAGGATCGAACCACACGCCTCATTCGCCCCGCTCAACCGACGCGGCCTCGGCCGGGGCGGACGAACCGGCGACGGAGGATTGCTTGCTGAGGTCGATCACGGTCACTTCGCCCAAGTGCAAGCGAGAAAGGTAGCCGCCGATCGAGAACGGCCGCCCCACCGGAAACGGCCGGTCGTCTTGATAGCTGAACAGCAACTTGCCGTCGACGGCCACTTCAATCACGCCCCGCTGCCGCGTGATCGAAAGCTTGAAGAGCTTGGCCCGCGGATTGCCCTCGCTGACGCCTTTCACCCGCTGCGCGCCGCGATACAGCGTTGTCGCCGCGTGACTCGACAAAAACAAATAGCCGCCGCCCTGATCGATGGAAACGTCCGGCGACGACGCGCCAAATCGCACATAAAACCGCCGAAGCTGTTTGCGCGTCTCCGGGCTGATCTTTTGCGCCCCTTGCAGGTATTCGACGGCGCACGAAATGACAAGCTGAAAATCTTCGGGCAGCGGCTCGCGACTGTTCAGCCAATAAGGGGCGCCGAGGTTGTCGATCGCCAGCAACTTGCCTTCCTCGCGCGTGCGGCCCGCGGCCACTTGCCAATTGGCGGCGTGTGGGGCGATGGTCAACGGCAGTTCCACGCGGCGCGGATCGATCGGCCCCGGTTGCGGATGCGCGTCCGACAGTCGCGGCGCCGCGGTCGCCGTGGTCGCCGCCGCGCGGACCTCGGTAAGATAGAGCGCGAAGCCGACGTTTTCAGCGTTGAGCTCCTTGAGCGTGACGATGCCCACCACCTCGCCGCGGGCATTCAGCAGCGGCCCTCCCGAGTTGCCCTGGTTCACGGCGGCGTCGGTCTGATAGTAGACCTTGCCGCTGAAGCGAACGCGCGTCGAAGAGATGCTCCCCTTGTTGAACGACAGCACGGCCTCGTTTTCACGGATATAAGGATAGCCAATCACGGAAACGCTCGCCCCGAGTTCCAGCTTGTCGTAGGACAGCGGCAGGGCCGGGAACGGGCCATATCCGTCGCGCGCGGCGATTTTGAGGATGGCGAAATCGAGATTGTCGTTTTTGTCAGCGCTGTAAAGCAAGGCGGCCGGAAACCAATCGAGATCGTCGGGATCGCCCCGGCCCGGCACGCCCACCAACAACACCGTGCCGCGCGCCGTCGCGTCGTTCGCCTCAACCACGTGCCGGCTGGTGTAGATCAGGCCGTCGCTCGAAACGAGAAACCCGGAACCCAGGGCCACTTCGCGGCCCGGCGTGATGCGCCGCACGAAAACAACCGCCTTGCGGGCCTCGGCCACGTTGAAGTCGCCGGCGGCCGGCGCGGCGCCGGCCGCGCAGACCACCGCCGCGAATACAAAAACGATGCGCACGGCATCGTCGCCGAGTTTGCCTAAAAAACCAGATTGTGGGCCGCTGTTGAATCTTGTCATTTTATCGCTCGGGCCGCCGTCCGCTGATTGCGTTGCCTCTCATCAGTATAACGCGGCGGGTGAGGCAAGTGCCAAGAGCGCTCGCGGGATTCTGGATGTGTTTTAGGAATCACGATGTGTAGGCGCCAAGTGGCCTGCGTAAACCCGGTGTTACGCGCCCCGAACCAGTGACGCCAGTTTTGTTCCGCCACGATCCGGGTTTATCCCGGTCAATCATCGCTCCACCGGCGTGAAGCCGGCGGTGGCGGAGCGGAACACCCGGCCGCTCCTTCACACAATCCGGTGTCCAAGGCGGTTGTCGGTCGCCGTGAGACGATGCTTGAGCTGCGCGACGCGGGCCTCCAACAACTCCAGCTCACGACGAAAATCGCGCGCCAGCCGGCACTCTTCTTCCAGGTCGGCAAAGACGGGCGACATCAGCCGCGGGTGATTCCAGTTGGCCGCCAGGCCGTCGATCTCGCCGGCCACGCCGCGCCGCAGCCGCGTGGTAAAGGCCCACAGCAACAGCCCGCACCATAAGATCAGCGTGAAACCGGCGCCCACGAAAAAGTCGGTGCCCAAGACCGGGGCCGCGAGCGGCCGCACGCCAAGGTCCACCGCCCACCAGGAATCGTAAAAGAAATTACGCGCGAAACGATAAAGCAAAAGCACGACCAGCGCCGACAGAAAAAACTCGTAGCGCAGCCGCACCCACCAGCCCGTATGTCGCTGCGCCAGACGGGCCATCACCTGCCGCAGCTCGGCGCCGGCATTGCTCACCCAGGCTTTGGCGGCGGCGTCGGCCTGACGTTCGATGGCCGCGACGCGCGTTTCGCGCCGTGGCAGCCCGGCGTCGGCCGCGTAACCATCAATGATGATGGCCGCGGTGCGCAGTTCGCCCTCGTCCCAACCCCCGGCGACGACGCGGGCGGAGGCGTCGTCGGCCGCCGCGGACTTGCGCCGCTTGCGCAGCCGGCGGCCGCCTTCAAACGCGCCCCACAGCGCGAGTTGGGCGGGCGTGCGCACCCGCAACAGCGCCGCGCTGGCCAGTAATCCGCCCAGCCCCTGGTAGAGACGCAGCACGCACGAAAACGGACTGAAGCCCCAGCACGACGTGATCTCGCTCAACAGGCGATTTTCCCACGAGCGGCGACTGGAGAGCAATTCGTCGCGCATTTCGGCCGCCAGACGCGCGGCCAACTTCGTGCGTTGTTCGGTGATGCTCATTTCAAGTTCCGCGATCTTGGGCAAGGCGGCGTCGAGGCGTTCGCGGCAGGTCGAAAGCGTCTCGGCGATCAGGTCGAGAAAGTTGGCGCGACGAATGCGCTTCGCGGCGGTGCCCGCGAGTTGGTGCGAGAGGAATTCGATCAACCGCGCGAATTCGCCGCTGGGCGGCAGGCCCTGCCGCGCTTCGGCCAGCGCCGTGGCGGAATCGACCAGAAACATCTCGCCAATGGCGTAATCTTCAGACAAAACGCGACGCCAATCCTCGCGAATGTCGTCGTCGGTGTCGGCGTGTGTCTGCACAAAAACCAGCCGCGCCCCGGCCGCCGCCGCGGCCAGTTCCTCAGCCACTCGGGCGCTGCGATATTTTTGCTGCGTGGTGGCGATCAGCAACACATCGCAATGAGGCAGCAACTCGCGCAGCCGGGCCAGATTGGTGCCGGGCGCCGCTTCGTCTTCGGTGGTGTCGGGGTCGGGGCAATCGAGCAGCACAAAATCTCGCAACATGGGCAGGTTGCGATGCACAAGCTGCACGCTTTCGCTCGGTATGCCCAACTGTTCAGGCTGGAGATCCTCGCGACAAACGAGAATCGGCTGCCGCGTGGTGGGGCGCTGCCGGCCGGCTTGCGTCACTTCGCCGCCAACCAGGGCGTTGACGAGCGTACTCTTGCCGGTGCCGGTGCCGCCCAGCGTCGCCACCACCAGCGGCGCTTCAAGCCGGATGCGCATGGTGTCCGTGCGCTCGGCGAGCCGGCGCACAAGGGCTTGGGCCTGTCGGGCGGGCGGCCAATCGCCTGCCCGACGCGACCATAAGGCAAGGTCGGTCATCAGGGCATCGACATCGGCCAACAACTCAAGGTGCAATAATTCGCTGGACATGAAACCAGTATAATACGCTGCCGCGTCAGGTGGCGATTTGACGCATCCACAATCACATAAGGTATAATCATTACCATGAATTCCCATTTCCCCACAAGCCGCCTGCGGCGCCTGCGCTACGACCCGCGTATCCGTGAGTTGGTGCGTGGCGTCCATCTTTCGCCCGCCGGATTCGTGCAGCCCCTGTTCGTGCGCCGCGGACGCGGCATCCGGCACGAAATCGCCTCGATGCCCGGCCAATACCAATGGTCGCTCGATCTCGTGGGCGAAGAGGCCGCGCGGTTGGCGGAACTGCGGCTAGGCGGCGTTATTTTGTTTGGCATTCCGGAAGAAAAAGACGCGCTCGGCAGCGACGCCTGCTCGGACGACGGCGTGATTCAAGACGCCCTGCGCGTCGTCAAAGCGCACGCGCCCGGCCTGCTGGCCATCACCGACGTTTGTTTTTGTGAATACACCGATCATGGCCACTGCGGCGTGTTGACCGAGCGCGGCGGACGCGCCGATGTCGACAACGACGCCACGCTCGACCTGCTGGCCCGGCAGGCGGTGAGTCACGCCCGTGCGGGCAGCGATCTCATCGCCCCCAGCGGCATGATGGATGGCATGGTGGGAGCGATTCGCCGGGGTCTGGACGACGCGGGCTATAGCCATTTGCCCATCATGAGCTACGCCGCCAAATATGCCAGCGCATTCTACGGGCCATTTCGCGACGCCGCGGAAAGCGCTCCGCGATCGGGCGACCGCCGCACTTATCAAATGGATCCGGCGTCGGCTGCGGGGCAAGCCTTGCGCGAGGTCGAGCTTGACCTGGCCGAGGGCGCCGACCTGGTGATGGTCAAACCCGCGCTGGCTTACCTGGATATTATCTCCGCCGTGCGGCAGCGTTTTACGGGCGTGCCGCTCGCGGCGTACAATGTCTCTGGCGAATACAGCATGGTCAAAGCCGCCGCCGCGCGTGGTTGGCTGAATGAGCGTCAAACGGTCCTGGAGTCGCTCACGGCCATCCACCGCGCCGGGGCCGAAATCATCATCACCTATTGGGCGAAAGAGGCCGCCGCTTGGCTGAGCACGACATGACCCCGCCGCTTCCGCAAGCCGATCAACGCACCTTGGAAACCCCCTTTGGCCAGGCGATTGGGGCCAGCTATCGTTGGCCTGGCGGTCAATACTGCGCCATTCATACCGGCCGCGGCGTGCTGGGCTGCGGCATTTTTGACGTGCATATCGCCTCGGAGTTTGGCATGGCGGTGGCCATCGCCAGGGGCACGCCGGCGAAACCGCTCGTCGAGCCGGAGGATCTTTATCAAGCCCAAGTCGCCGATGTCAGCGAACCTGCCCGTCAGATGGGCATCGAGCCTGGCATGACAGGACTCGAAGCGCTTGCCAAGTTGCTTCAATAGCGGCATTCGAGACGATGCGCCGCCCCACCTAAATCGCCCCGAGCGATGATGAAAAGTAGGGTGGCCTTGCCAGGCCGCCACTCAGGCTGGTGACGGGCCGGGAGGCCCAGCCTCCGGTGGCACCGATTGTCTCATTCCAGCCTGCGTGCAGTATCATCACCAAAGCTAAAGCCCAACTCTCGCCACGTCGCCCAGCACCGCCTCGGCCACAAGATCGCAGGGGCGCGCGTCGCCCAATGCTTGCAGTCGCTCCCAGAGCCGCTGCCCGGTGAGCAGGGTCTGGCGAAGATGCGCGGGACATTCGTAAGCCGCCTGGGCATCGACCTCCAACGCGGCCTGCCGCGCGGCCAGCGCCGCGCCCAACTGTTCGATATCGTCCACCGTTTGAAAATCGCTCAGTCCGATCAAGAGCGGATTGTCTCGTCCCGAAACCTTCGTTCGCGCGTCGGCCTTGAAGATCACCACCGGTTTGCCGAGCATCCAGGCCATGGCGGCCTCCGAAACCGCCCCTTCGTCCGGCACGCGGCCGTTCATGTTCATCACCAAGGCGCCGCAACCGGCGACCACCTGATAGACATCGAGCGCGAAGATGGCCTCGTGCAGCAAACGGCCGGCGGTGGCGGCGTCGTAACCCTGCATCGCCAGGTAGGGTTGCACCTTGGCGAATTCCAGCCCGTCGGCGTGCGGCAAAAACGGCTCGAAACCGCTTTGCCGCAAGTTGGCCGCGATGGCGGACATTTCGCGCCGCTCCATTTCATTAAACAGTGGTCCGGCGCAGTAGACGCGGCGGGTTTCGCGAAGTGGATAAATCTTCATGCCGCCAACGTAACTGCCGGCAAGCCCGTCTGCAACCGCCCGGCAAAAACGATATAATCCATCGTTTACGCGCAGCGAACATGCCGGGGTAACGTAAGATTGATGGAGTTCTGATTCGTAAACATGCCGAACCAACCCAACCACCGCCAACGCATGCCCCGCAACTCACGTTTCTTCA
>DASVGM010000108.1:0-5993 GCA_036379555.1 Pirellulales bacterium
TCCGCCGGATCGTCCATTTGCTTACGGGCGCCGGCAAGCTGCTGCCGCATTTTTTGCAGTCGTTGATTCAGCAAATCGACGCGCTTTTTGGATTTTTTATCCACGATCGCCCCTTTCCGTTGTCGTCGGCGCTGAAGTCGCGGGCGAGGTTTTGTCCAAGCCGGGAATAAACCGCAAGACGCCGGACAGGCAAACCACGGTCACCATGAGCGCCACGTTCACGGTCAGCCAAAACTTGGCGTTCTTGCGAAAGCGTTCCAGCGCGCTGGCCCGGCCCGTGAGCGCGCTGGCGACAAAGAAAATCACCAGCGCCAGCAAAAACTTGATGCCGAACACCATATTGTAAAGCCACTTGGCATCGGCCTCAAAGCCTTGGTTTCTCCGCCGAAAAAAGTTGTAAAAGCCGCTCAACAACAGAAACAAAATCGCGGCCATCACGAACTTGACCCAGCGCGAACGCACCTGTTCGTGCAGCGCTTTGCGTTGGTCGTCGGCCAACACACCTACCGCCGGCACCAGCGCCATGCGCATGAAGATCGTTCCGCCCACCGCCGTCATCGCCGCCAGAACGTGCATCCAGCGGAATACGATGCCTATCCAGTCTAATTCCATGCCTATTCGTCCTCCGCCAAATCGACCTCGGTAATCATGGTGAAGCCCTTGTTACCCAGCGTTTCCAAGCCCATTTCGATGTTATCGACCATCAACGCCACGCAAGGGCGGCCATGCGGCCGCAGCAGCAGAGGGTACGCCTGAATGATGTTCACCTCGGCCTGCAACAGGGCCGTGCAAACCCTCAACAGCGCGTGCGGCCCTTCGGGCAACTCCACCCCGATCAAATCGCTCTCGATCATCGCCAGGCCGGCGCGCTCCAAGATTTCACGTCCCTGTTCGGGATGACTCAGTAAGAAACGCACAAACGCGCACTCGGCGGAATCGACAATGGAGAGCGCGACGATGCGCACCTTGCTCCCCTCAAACCGCCGAATGACCTCGAGCAATTGCCCGACACGGTTTTCTAAAAACACGGTAAACTGACGTATCGACGGATAATCCCGCTGCCGTGCCGTGGGAATGTCAAGCCCCATGCCTTCGCCGATGCTCATAGCTGTTGCTTTGTTACAGGAATCACGTGGGCCCCCTTTCCATCGATCGCCGCCGGCGGTTATGGTTGCAAGCGAGAAGCTCGCCGCGCCACGCCGCTCAAAAGTCGCCTAACTATAAGCAACGCCACTCTTTCCGTCAACCATGCTTGCCGAACACGAAATCCAGATCCGCGTGCGCTACCAAGAAACCGACGCCATGGGCGTGCTGCACCATGCCAACTATTTTACCTACTTTGAGATGGGCCGCACCGAGCTGCTCCGGGCCAACGGCCATGATTATCGGCGTATCGAGGAGGGGGGCGTCTTTATGGTGGTGGTCGATGTGGGGTGCCGCTATCGGCGTCCCGCTCGATACGACGACGTGCTGCGTCTGAAAACACGCCTGAAACGTCTCACGTCGGCCAAAATCGAGCACGAATACGAGCTTTACCGCGGCGACGAACTGTTGGCGGAAGGGCGCTCGGTGTTGGCCTGCGTCGATGGCGAGGGCCGCCTGCAACGCGTGCCCGATTGGTTGGGTTAACTACTCCACCAGGTGGATTACCAATTCGCGCGTAACACGCGATTTCAACATGCGCGACAACCGCTGGCCCCGGCGGGCGTTTACTGACAGCGCAGCCCGTTAAGTCGCAAGGCTGGCGTGACTGGGCCGACAAACTTCCAATCAAAGACATGAGGCGACTTAAATTCTCCGTGCCGACCGACACGTCTAACACAGAGGCGATTCTTAAGTTCTTGGTTCCACTGACAAATTCGTGGGTGGTTTTCGCGCCGATGAGCGGGGCGACGTTCGCGTTTTCAAAGGCATGGCCGGGCAAATAAATGATCGGCAAAATCTACGTCGTCAGCAGCGGCTACGATCCCGAAATGGGCAAGCACGTACATGATCCCTATCTGGGCCCTAACCCGACGCTTGGTGCATGCCGTCCCGGCATCCGATAAACTGATTTGTTCCGGCCAAACCGTTTCGCCTGGCCAATCATGACCTAAGGTAAGTCAATTACCCCGGTCCATTAACTCCTCTTGATCGCAAGGTTTACATGCAGAGCCCACTGGTTGTTCGCTGTCCGTACTGCGGGTCTCGGAGCCGGGCCAGATCCGACTGGGCGGGAAAACATGTGCGTTGTCCCGGTTGCGGGCAGGCCATCGCTGTGCCGTCACACGCGCCGATCGAGGTTGTTCCCGTGGTTTTAGCAAATGACGAGCCGACCACACCTGTCCCGCGGCCGCGACCGCTCGGTTTACGATCCGCAACGCAACGCCGCAGCAAGCAACCGGTGATCATTATTCTCCTCGTAGTGGGAGCCAGCCTGGGCGGCCTCATGCTACTCGGCTGCGCTGGTCTTGTGGCCTTACTTCGCAACCCTCGGGCCACAGCGGCGCGTCTGAACGCCCACGTTGAATCGGCCGTCGAGTCCTCCATCGCCGATGTACCTGGCCGGCCTGATTGGGTGGCGGATGCGGAACTGGTTGCACAACTGGGACCGGATGTCAAATTTGGAGGCCACGCGATCCGTCTGCCGCCAGGGTATTCGTCCTTAGGTGGCGCACCTGATGATTCCGGTCTATCGCCTCCGGAGACTAGAACCGCGGATCAAATGTGGCTCAGTCAAATGATGCCTGGCCTTGGCTTTGCCGCCATCCGCGCCGAGCTACGTCAAGTGCCCGCCACGACGGACGGCCCCGAACACTTCGAGCGACGACTTCCTGATGAATTGAAGGAACTGCGAAACTCCTACGGAAACCGCAATCTGCGCGCTCAAGCAGGCCGCCTAGGTGGCAAGCGTGCTGTTCGCGTTACGTACACTGCGACCACGCGACAGGACAGCCACGACTGCGTCAAAATCTTCCGCTTTGAAGGAAACCGACAGTTAGTTCTGACACTGCTTTGCCCTAGTGGCGCAGATCGCAGACTGTATTGGCTCCTCGAGGCCGCGATATTGAGTGTTCGCGAAATTGACGACGCCGCGAGCCAGTGATCGCGATAAAACATGCCGAGAGGCTGCTGTTGCGAAACGCGACCGCAATTGAAGACACCCATTCTTTCGCCGAACGGATCGTGGGCAAGGGGCAAATTGGGGCATGGATCCCTGCCTTCGCCTTGATCGGGTCGTTCACCGAGTTGCTATCTCGGTAGTGTCACACAACCGTTCCTTTTGGGAGATCCGCAGCGCGCCGCGGATCTCCCTTACTTGGTATTTTGCGCGGCACCCCTACGCCGGCGAGGTGGTTATTCATCGCCCCTTGACAGAGCTAAAATGGCGACATGATCCGAGCCTACGGTGAGATTGTTGATTTTATTGTCGCGGGAACGACGCCCGGCGACGTTGCCTGTTTTCAAGTATCGCCTACCACGAATACTGCTTGATTCACGAGGCCGACACTTGGCTCGGCTGCCAGGTGGATTACCGCAGAGAACGGTTTGTGCCCCTGGAATCGCTAGCGAAGCTCCGGCATACTGGTTTTGACGGCGCGCAATGTTTATAGTGGCACATAGATCGTCGCTATTTAAGCAGTCTTCTGAGCGTTTGTGGGGGCGGCATCGCCAGTCGACGCCACCTCAATCGCTAAAGGAGCATCTCGCGTGTCTGCGTCTCCAAATGGGTTAGTCGGCGGAACGCTTTGTCTACCTGCTTCCCTTGCGCCGCGGCAAAGAACAACCCGCAGCGTCAAAGCGGCGACCTACATCGCGGCCGTGGCCATGTTTCTGGTGGTTGCTTCCGCAAAGGCAGAATCCGATGCGAAGCCGGCGGCGTTGCCGGTCGCTACGCTGGCGCAGTTCGATCAGGCGATGGAACTGGCCGTGCTGGCGACGGAGCATGATTTGCATGAACTGAGCCTGCGCGCCGTGCGCGACGCGCTGCGGCCCGGCCCGCCGGCGTTGCCGATGAAAGCCATGCGGCGAGTCGCGGCCGGAATCATAAGAAGCTCATCGGCGAACCAGCCCGACGCCGATCAATCGCAAATCGCCCAGCGAGTCGAACAACGCTTGAGCCTGCTCAACGCGCTTTGGAAAAGCCGTTCGGCGCCGCCCAAGGCGGTGTATGAGGCGTTGGTCTCCGCCGTTCTTCCCGCCGGGAGGCCGGGCGAAATCATGCTCTATGCCCCGCCGCTCACGGTCAATTCGCTGGCGAATCCCGCCAGCGCCGGCAAAATGCTGGTCGACTGGGCGGTGCGCGCCGACTGCGCCGACCAACTACGCCAAGAGATCGCCGGGCGATTGGAGCAGCCGTTGGCTCAGTTGCCCGGCCACGTGCTCTTGGCGCAACTGGCGTTGGCCGCCGGCGACCGCCAAGCCGCGGGCGAAAGTCTGGCCTGGCTCAACCGGAGGTTGTCCGGCGAAACCTTGCAAAACTCGGCGCAGATTGCCTGCCACGCGGCCTTGCCCGCTTTGAACGATAAAGAGTTGGCGACCAAGGCTGTCAGTATTGTGGAACTGGCCGCCAAGAATCTTTCGGCCCAGGTGAATCAATCTTCCAACGACGAGCCGGTGGCGAGCCTGCTCTTGTTGCTGGCGCGGCATCAGTTGCGACACGGCGCGGCTGCGGCGGGCCGCAAATCGCTCGACGATTATCTGGCCGTCTGCCAGCAGATGAACGTGCGATATGTAGGCGATTACGGCATCTATCGCCGCAAGCAACAGCTCGCCAAGGTCGCCGCTGAATTGGCCGTGGCCGGCCAACTGGATCCCGCGCTCGACATGCTGGGGCAAGTCGCCGATACGCAACTCACCTCGCGTTATGGTCAGGCGAATACCAGCGCGTCGCTCGTCCCGTTGCTCCGCAAGCTGGCGGCGACGCCGGCGGCCGAGCGTTATGAAAAACTCAAAAAATGGTCGCTGCCGACGAAAGACCGCAAATCGATAAGGCTGCTGGCGGCCTTTGTGCCGCAGGACGATTTGCCTGAAGTCTTTCGTCAGGGAGGATGGGCCTCCCGGCCCGTCACGTCGACTGGTGACGGCCCAGGAGGGCCATCCTCCGGGAAGGGCGATGCCCCGGCACGGCAGTTTTCCAACTCTTCAGGCGATCTAATCTCAACGCTGGGTTTGTTGGTTGCAGGGGCGCGGGCCGCCGGCCAACTCGATGAGTTGGCGAAAATCGCCGCGGAAGCCGCTCACGATCCGAATCAAAAGATTGAGAACGCCACCGTACTGCAAATCCTGGTCGAATTGGCACGGTGTACGCCGGAGAACGCGCGCCAGGCGGCCACGGACCTGGCCGCTGAACTGGCCAAGAGCACGCCCGCGCAGGCCTGGACGTTGAGCGGACTACCCGACGCCAATTATCTGCTGGCGAACGCTTGCGCCGCGGATGCGGCGTTAAACGACGTGGGGTTTGGCATGCTCACGACGCTCGTACACCAGTCGCAGCAAAGCCAGAACCATCCGCTGCTCGCGCACCTGCGCGGTGACCTGGGCCAACAGGTCGCCAGGCGTTTGGGCCGGCGGCGGCGCGATGACATTGGTCAGCGCGTTCCGTGGCATCCCGCCGTCTTCATGTCGGCCGCCACGCATCAGGCCGGCCCCGCGCGGCCGTGGTGGTCGGTCGATGGCCGGCAGGTCGTGTTTGTCGGCGGCGCGGAAATGGATCATCTGGTTTTCGATTATCCGTTGACGGGCACGTTTGAGGTCACGGCCGATCTGCTCGACGGCAACTGGTCGGAAGCGAGCGTCGGTTATGGCGGCCTCTGTTTCGCCGGCTTCACGCACAGCAAAACGTCGCACATCTTCCCCGTCGGCCGCCACGAGCAAATTGTGCGTCCGCTGTATGGCCGTAGCGGCGAATTGTTTCGGCGCTACAGCGTTCAGGTGTCGCCCGACGGCGTGCGGTTCTCCATCGACGGTCAGCAGGTCTACCGCGATACCAGCCCCAGTTCGGCCGCCCCCTG
>DASVGM010000109.1:0-3694 GCA_036379555.1 Pirellulales bacterium
TGACGCGCGTGGCGCGCGAGGTGGGCACCGAAGGCAAGCTGGGCGGCCAGGCCGACGTGAAAGGCGTGGCCGGCACCTGGAAAGACCTGACCGACAACGTGAACTTCATGGCCGGCAATCTTACCGGCCAGGTGCGCAACATCGCCGATGTGACCAAGGCCGTCGCCGCCGGCGACCTGTCGCGCAAGATCACGGTCGACGTGAAAGGCGAGATTCTCGAACTGAAAGACACGATCAACACGATGGTCGATCAGCTTAACTCGTTCGCCAGCGAAGTGACGCGCGTGGCGCGCGAGGTGGGCACCGAAGGCAAGCTGGGCGGCCAGGCCGACGTGAAAGGAGTGGGCGGCACCTGGAAAGACCTGACCGACAATGTGAACTTCATGGCCGGCAATCTCACGGCCCAGGTGCGCAACATCGCCATCGTGGTGACCGCCGTGGCCAACGGCGACTTGACACGCAAGTTGGCCGTGAACGCCCAGGGCGAAATCGCCGCCTTGGCCGATACGATCAACGGCATGATCGACACCCTGGCCACCTTCGCCGACCAGGTGACGTCGGTCGCTCGCGAAGTGGGCGTCGAAGGCAAGCTGGGCGGGCAGGCCAGCGTGCCCGGCGCCGCCGGCACCTGGAAAGACCTGACCGACAACGTCAACCGGCTGGCCGCCAATCTCACCACGCAGGTGCGGGCCATCGCCGAAGTGGCCACCGCAGTGACCAAGGGCGACCTGACGCGCAGCATCACCGTCGAGGCCTTCGGCGAAGTGGCCGAGTTGAAGAACAACATCAATGAGATGATCGTCAACCTCAAGGACACGACGCTCAAGAACAGCGAACAAGACTGGCTAAAGACCAACATGGCCAAATTCAGCCGCATGTTGCAGGGGCAAAAAGACCTGCTCGCCGTGGGCCGCTTGATTCTCTCGGAGTTGGCGCCCGTCGTTTCGGCCCAGCAAGGCGCGTTCTACACGATGGATACGACGGGTTTGGAGCCAATGCTGAAGCTGCTGGCCAGTTACGCCCACAAAGAACGCAAGAACGTGAACAACACGTTCAAGCTGGGCGAGGGACTGGTGGGGCAATGCGCCTGGGAACGGGAGAAGATCCTGCTCACCAACGTGCCGGCCGACTACATCCGCATCACTTCGGGATTGGGCGAGGCGGCCCCGCTGAACATCATCGTCATGCCCATTATCTTTGAGGGGCAGGTGAAGGCCGTGATGGAACTGGCCTCGTTCGATCGCTTCAGCACGACGCACCAAAGGTTTCTCGATCAGTTGACGGAAAGCATCGGCATCGTGCTCAATACGATCGAGGCCAATACCCGCACCGAAGACCTGCTCAAGCAATCGCAATCGCTGGCGGCGGAGTTGCAAACGCAGCAACAAGAGTTGCAGCTCACCAACCAGCAGTTGGGCGAGAAGGCCCAGTTGCTCGCCCAGCAGAACGTGGAGGTGGAGCGCAAAAATCAAGAAGTGGAGCAGGCCCGCCGCGCCTTGGAAGAAAAGGCCACGCAACTCGCCCTCACCTCCAAGTATAAATCGGAATTCCTGGCGAACATGTCGCACGAGCTGCGCACGCCGCTCAATAGCTTGCTGATCCTTTCCGATCAGCTTGCCCGAAATTCGGAGGGCAATCTCTCTCCGCGGCAGATCGAATTCTCGCAAACCATCCACGCCTCGGGCAATGACCTACTTTCGCTGATCAACGACATTCTCGATCTCTCCAAGATCGAGTCGGGCACGGTGGCGCTCGACGTGGGCGAGATTACCTTCCGCGACCTGCACGATTGCGTGGACCGCAGCTTCCGGCATGTGGCCGAGAGCAAGCGTCTGGGTTTCAGTCTGAGCTTCACTCACGACCTGCCCTACGCCTTGCAGACCGACGTCAAACGCTTGCAACAGGTGATCAAGAACCTGCTTTCCAACGCCTTTAAGTTCACCGAGCGCGGCGTCGTTTCGTTTCATGTTTCGACCGCGCCGGCCGACTTCGCCACGGAGAACGACGCCTTGCGGCGAGCGCCGTGTGTGTTGGCCATTTCGGTTTCCGACACGGGCATTGGCATCGCCGCCGAAAAGCAGCAACTCATTTTTGAGGCTTTTCAACAAGCCGATGGCAGCACCAGCCGCAAATATGGCGGCACCGGTCTGGGGCTGGCGATTAGCCGTGAAATCGCCAACCTGTTGGGTGGTGAAATTCGCTTACAAAGCGAACTGGGCAAAGGCAGCACGTTTACGCTCTATTTGCCGCAGGTGTACATGCCCGCCAAAGCGGCGCGGCGCGATTTGGCGCCGGTCATCCACACGGCCAAGGCCTCGCCGCAACTGATTGAGGCCGAGGCGGCCTTGGCGGCCGACGTGTGCGCCGGCCCCCCGGCCTCGATCGAGATCATGGACGATCGCGACCATTTGCAGCCCGACGACAAGGTGATGCTGATCGTGGAAAACGACCTCGTCTTTAGCCGCCAGGTAATGGAGATGGCCCACGACAGCGGCTTCAAGGCGGTGATCGCCCCGCGCGGCGCGGAAGCTTTGATTCTGGTTCACAAGCTGAGCGTCTATGCGGTGACGCTCGACATCAACTTGCCCGACATCGACGGTTGGCGCGTTTTGGCCCGCTTGAAAGAAGACCTCCGCACGCGTCACATTCCGGTCTACGTGGTGACGACGGAAGAAGACCGCGGCCGCGCCATGAAGCTGGGGGCGACCGGCTCGTTGGCCAAACCGTTGCAACGGCGCGACGAACTGTCGCCGGTCTTTGACCGCTTGCGAGCCAACGCGGCGCCCGACGCCAAGACGCTGCTCGTCATCGGCGCCGACGACCGCCGCCGTGGCGAGTTGGTTGAAATGGTGTCGGGCGACGACGTTCAGACGATCGCCATCAACATGGGCGATGCCGCCTTGAGCGCGCTGGCGGAAAACAAGCCTTCTTGCGTGGTGTTGTTGGCATCGCCCGAACCCGCCGCGGCCTTCGCCTTCTTGGAAGAGATGCGGCGCCGGCCTGAATTAGAGTGGCTCCCCATACTGGTTTACCTTGACGGCGAACTGCCGCCCGACGAAGAAGACAGGCTGAAGCGCTTCGCGCAGAACCTGCTCATCAAAGAGGTGCGTTCGCGGGTGCGGTTGGTCGATGAAGCGGCTTTGTTTTTGCACCGGCGCATCGACCAGTTGCCCACCCCGCGGCGGCAAATGTTGGAACGCATCCACGAGCCGGAGGCCGTGCTGACCGGCAAGAAGGTGTTGCTGGTCGACGACGACATCCGCAACATTTTCGCGATGACCGGCGTGTTGGAACGACACGCGATGCGGGTCTTTTCGGCCGAAACCGGCCGGGCGGCTCTCGAGCGGCTCGCCGAGTTGCCGGACGTGGATGTCATTTTGATGGACATTATGATGCCGCACATGGACGGATATGATACAATGCGGGCCATTCGGTCAATGGATGAATTCCGCTCTTTGCCGATCATCGCCTTAACGGCCAAAGCGATGAAAGGCGACCGCGAGAAGTGCCTTGAGGCCGGCGCCTCCGATTACATTGCCAAGCCGGTTGACGTGGAGCATTTATTGGCGATGCTGAGAGTGTGGCTGTATCGGTAGGGTTCAGGGAGGGTTCAGGGTTCAGGGTTCAGGAAAGACAAGGAGACAAGGAGACAAGGAGACAAGGAGACAAGGGGATACGCGCCATCGCCTCCGTC
>DASVGM010000110.1:0-2515 GCA_036379555.1 Pirellulales bacterium
AGCGGCGCCGAGTTGCGTTGGTAGAACCGCGTGCGCACGACGGTCGAAAGAACCGTCAGGCATTTTCCCGCCAACGCCGGACGGCGCAGGCGGCCGTCAAAAAACAAATCGTCCGAACTTTCCTCCAAACTGGTGGCCAGCCGGATTGCCGGCTTGCCCGCTGCCTCGAGCACGGCGGAATCGAAGGGATAGGCGTAGGTGTAGCTGAGGGTGGTTGACATTTTTTCACCAGCAACGGGGTGGCGAGTATCGAGTATACCCGAATGGCAACCGCGATGCGCGATACCCGTTGGTGACCTTGCGTGATTCCAGGGCGCGGCGTAGTGGTGGAGGGTGGGCTTTCTAGCTCGTCACCAAACGACTGGACGGGCTAGGAAGCCCATCCTCCTTGTCTCAACGCCATGCGGCTCGGTACGCTTTAGTCGGATGAACCAGGAGAATCTCAGTCGTCCGTTCAATTCCAACGATGGCAACGCGGCCGTCTAGCTCGCCAGTTCGGGTCGGTCTTTGAAGTGGGCGAGCGCTTCGGGGTTGACCAGCGCTTCGGCGTTGCGCACCGGGCGGCCGTGAATCACGTCGCGCACCGCCAACTCCACCAGCTTGCCGCTGCGCGTGCGGGGAATGTCGGCCACCTGCAAGATTTTGGCCGGCACATGACGCGGCGTCGCGTTGTGGCGAATCTCGTCGCGAATGCGGCGACGTAGATCGTTGTCGAGCGTCACCCCATCTCGCAATTTCACAAACAACACCACGCGCATGTCGCCTTCCCATTGCTGCCCGACGACGATGCTTTCCATCACCTCCGGCACATGCTCCACCGGACGATAAATCTCGGCCGTGCCGATGCGTACCCCGCCGGGATTGAGCGTGGCGTCGGAGCGGCCGTAAATCACCATGCCGCCGTGTTCGTTCAATTCCGCCAGATCGCCATGCCGCCAAACGTCAGGGAAGTATTCAAAATAAGTTCGATGATACGCCGCCGGATCATTCCAGAAGCCCAGCGGCATCGAGGGGAACGGCGCCGCGCAGACCAATTCGCCCTTCTCGCCAACGACCGGCCGAGCGTCGTCGTTGTACACTTCGACCTTGGTGGCCAAAGCGCGGCATTGCAGTTCGCCGCGATAGACCGGGCCAATCGGATTGTCGCTGACAAAAAAGCCGCACAACTCCGTGCCGCCCGAAATGCTTGAGAGGCGAACGTCGCGTTTGATCGCCCGATAGACGTAATCGAAATTGTCGGCGTGCAAAGGCGAACCGGTGGAAAGAATCGTCCGCAACGACGAGAGATCGTGCGTCTTGGCCGGCTCGACGTGAACCTTTTCGATCGTGGAAAGAAACTTGGGACTGGTGCCGAAGATGGTGACACGCTCGCGTTCGGCCATGTCGAACAAAATATCCACCTTGGGCGACAGCGGCGCGCCGTCATAGAGCACCACCGTGCAACCGACGGCCAGGCCGCTGATCAGCCAGTTCCACATCATCCAGCCGGTCGAAGTGAAATAGAAGAAGCGGTCGTCGCGCGTCATGTCGCCATGCAGCACGTGCTCGCAAAGGTGTTTGAGCAGAATGCCGCCGGCGGTGTGAACGATGCACTTGGGCGGGCCGGTCGTGCCCGACGAATAAAGAATGTACAGCGGATGATCGGCCGGCAGTTGCGCGAATTCGGGCGGAGCGTCGGGCGTGCCGGCCAGAAAGTCATTCCAGGCGATGGCGCCGGGCAGGGCGTCGAGGCGCATATCGGGAGCGTCGAGACAAGGAACCACCACCACCTGCTCGATCGAGCGGATTTGGTCGCGCACCTCGCGCACGCGCGGCAACAGCTCGACACGTCGCCCGATGTCGATGTAGCCATCGACGGTGATGAGCACTTTGGGTTCGATTTGTCCGAAACGGTCGAGCACCCCTTGCGCGCCGAAGTCGGGCGAGCAGCCCGACCAGACCGCGCCGATGCTCGAGGCGGCCAGCAGGCTGATGACCGTTTCAGGAATGTTGGGCAAATAGCCGGCCACGCGGTCGCCCGGTCGCACGCCGGCGGCCTGCAAGGCCCGCGCGGTTCGGCCCACGGCCTGGGCCAACTCGCGATAGGTGTAGGTGTTGCGCTGGCCGCGGTCGTTCACGGCCACCAGGGCCGGCCGGTCGTCGCGATAGCGCAGCAGGTTCTCGGCGTAGTTCAGCCGCGCGCCGGGGAACCAACGGGCGCCGGGCATGCGGTCGAAATCTTCGACGACCGAGTGGTATGGTTGGCTGGCGACCACGCCGCAAAACTCCCAAGCCGCCGCCCAGAAGGCGCGCGGCTCAGCGATCGACCATTGATAGAGCTCCGCGTAGTCGGACATCGCCGGGTGTCCGCGGTCGGCCAGGAACCGCATGAAGGCGGTCATGTTCGAGCGGGCGATTTGCTCACACGTGGGTTGCCAGAGTATTTCGGCCGTGGGCCGAGTGGCGCCGCGCGCGCTGGCGAGGGTTCCGTTGCCGGCGAAAGTCATGGAGGGTATTGGTGTGGGGGGGGGGACGC
>DASVGM010000111.1:0-10365 GCA_036379555.1 Pirellulales bacterium
AGACGCGCGGTAAAAACGTCGGATGGACGTTTGTGGAAAATGGAACAAAGCGTTTTAGCGCCTGGTTGGCATCCTCACTCTCAGCATCGACCACCTGCCGTAACATCATCGCCGCCAGCAGCAAGCCGACCGTGGCCCCGGGATAGGATGCCGTAGAGGCATCCGCAGTTCGCATTCGCACGATGAATCCGTTAACCATTTGCCAGGTGACTTCAAACACCTCGCTCCGGCGGCCATTCGCGTTCAAACGAATCGAGCGCGGAGAGTGAGTCGCCTCAAGAATCGCCGCGAACGACTCAAGTGGCGCGAGAAAGCAATCATGTAGAAGTCGCCAGAGTCCGGCTGCTTCGTCCGCATCGTCAAGCCAAGCGCATACCGGGTGTATGGCGCAGGCCTCCAATTGGCGCGCGGCGACGAGCCGAGTGCCGACGATAGCATCAAGCTCGGAAATCCAGGGCTCGCTTCCTTCATAACCGGTGGAGCGAAAATGCTCCACGACGTTACCGAGATCGCTGATCGCTTCAGTTTCTACCGACATGACTTATTCCACGAGTTTCTCGACACACGCCTTCAAAGACGCACTGAGTGGCCTTATTCGTATTCTCGAATGCGCCGGCCGATGGCGTGGCCGAGCGTTTCGCGCACGCTTTCGATGGTGATGCGGTCGAACACCTGCTGGAAGAATCCGGCCACAATCACGCGCACGGCCTCGTTGCGCGTCAGGCCGCGCGAGCGCGCGTAAAAGATTTGCTGGTCGTCCACGCGCCCGGCCGTGGCGCCGTGCGTGCAGATCACATCGTCGGCCTCGATCTCCAGTCCGGGAATCGAATCGGCCCGAGCGGTCTCGGTGAGCATCAGGTTGTCGTTGCGCTGATAGCCGTTTGTCTTTTGCGCGCCCGGATCGACCTTAATCATGCCGCGCCAGACCAGGTGCGAGTGATCTTGCAACGCGCCCTTGTAAAGCAGATCGCTGCGGCAGTGCGCGGCGCGATGGTGCTGCAAGGTATGATAGGAAAGGTGTTGCTTGCCTTCGGTGAACATCACACCGTTGACCTGCGTATGGGCGCCCTCGCCCACGAGCGCCACATGCTGGTTGACCTTCGCCAGGCGGCTGCCCAGCGCGCCGATCGTCCATTGCAAAGCGGCATCGCGTTCGACGACCGCCCGTTGATGGGCGAAGTGCCACGTGCCGGCGCCCCAGTTTTGCAAATTGACATAGCGCAGCTTGGCGCCCGCGCCGACGAAGATTTCCACCGCGCCGCAGTGCAGGCCGGGCTGATCGTCGCCGGCGGTTTCGGCCAGCACCGTCGCCTCGGCGCCGTCTTCCAACACAATTAGGGCATGGCTGAAATCGACGCCGCCCGCGGCCAAGCCCGACAGGATATGAAACGGCTTTTCAACGCGCACGCCGCGCGGCACGTAGACCAGCACTCCTCCCGACCAGCAAGCGGCGTGCAAGGCCGCGAACTTGTCCGCCCGCCAGTTGACAATATTAAACAGATGCGGACGCAGCAGATCGCCGTGTTCGGCCACCATTTCATCCAGGCTGCCGAAGAGCACGCCTTGCCGCGCGGCGTCCGTATCGAGCACATGATCGGTGGGCCGGCTATTGAGCGTGGTCGCCCGGCCGACGAGATCGACGCCGGCGGTTAGCAAGGCCGGCGGCGCGGCGAGGCCCGGCGCCAGGTCGGGCGGCAGGCCGAAGCGATCGAGCTTGAAGAGCCGGATATCGGTGCGCATCCACTCTTCTTCACGCCGCGAGGGCAGCTCCATTTTTTCAAATGCCCGCCAAGCGGCGCTGCGCATTTCGCTGAGCCAGATTGGCTCCTGCCGAGCGGTGAGGAAAGATTCAAAGGCGTCGCGGGCGAAGGCGCGAGTAGATATTGTCGATTCAGTCATTATGCTTCTTGTGTTAAAGCGTCTCCTTTAGCAGGACGAACGAACATGGACTAGTGCCTTGTCCACGGTAGGTTTTCGGGTTTGCATCTGTAGGGAACGCCCTCCGCGGCGTTCCGCCGCGTACCGATGGATCGTCAATCGGTGCTTCACGGAACGCCACGGAGGGCGTTCCCTACAGACGTCGTTTTGTCAGTTCGTCTCCGATTTTCAATTAGCCTTCGGCATTACCCCACCGAGCCTTCCATTTGCAACTCGATGAGGCGGTTCATCTCCACGGCGTATTCCATCGGCAGTTCTTTCACCAGCGGCTCGATAAAGCCGCTGACGATCATCGTGCTGGCCTCCGGCTCCGAAAGGCCGCGGCTCATCAGATAAAAAAGCTGCTCCTCGCCAATGCGCGAAACACTCGCCTCATGGCCGATGGCCACGTCTTGCTCGTCAATCTCGATGTAAGGGTAGGTATCGCTACGGCTGCGCGGGTCGAGAATCAAAGCGTCGCAAACGACGTTGGATTTCGCCTTTTTGGCGCCCGACTCCACCTTGACCAGGCCGCGATAACTGGCGCGGCCGCCGTTCTTGGAAATCGACTTCGAGATAATGCGGCCCGACGTGTGCGGCGCGACGTGAACCAACTTGGCACCGGCGTCCTGATGCTGGCCCGACGACGCGAAGGCGATCGAAAGGATTTCTCCGCGCGCGCCCGGCTCCATCATGTAGACGGCCGGATATTTCATCGTCAAACGGCTGCCCAGGTTGCCGTCGATCCACTCCATCGTGGCGCCCTCATAAGCCAGCGCCCGTTTGGTCACCAAGTTGTAGATGTTGTTGGCCCAGTTTTGAATTGTCGTATAACGGCAGCGGGCGTGCTTATGAACCGCGATCTCAACCACGGCCGAGTGCAGGCTCTGGCTGCTGTAGGTCGGGGCGGTGCAGCCCTCAACGTAATGCACCTGGGCGCCTTCATCAACGATAATCAGCGTTCGCTCGAACTGGCCCATGCTCTCGGCGTTGATGCGGAAATACGCCTGCAAAGGAAACTCGATCTTCACGCCCTTGGGCACGTAAATGAACGACCCGCCCGACCAAACGGCGGAGTTCAACGCGGCGAATTTATTGTCGTGCGGCGGAATGATGGTGCTGAAGTATTTGCGCACCAGATCGGGATGCTCGCGCACGGCGGAATCGGTGTCGGTGAAGATGACGCCCTGCTGGGAAAGGTCTTCGCGCAACGAGCCGTAAACCACTTCGCTCTCGAACTGGGCTTTCACGCCGGCCAGATACTTCTTTTCGGCTTCGGGTATGCCCAGCCGATCGAAGGTGGTTTTGATTTCGTCGGGGACTTCGTCCCAGGTGCGGCCCTGCCGGTCAGACGGCTTGACGTAATAGAAAATGTCCTGAAAGTCGAGCGCGAGATTGCCGCCCCAGCGCGGCATCGGCTTGGAATTGAAAATCTCCAGGCTCTTGAGGCGAAAATCTCGCATCCAGCCCGGCTCGTTCTTCATTTCCGAAATCTGGCTGACGATTTCGGCGTCCAGCCCTTTACGGCTCTTGAAGACGTATTTCTCGTCGGTATGGAAATCGTATTTATTGATTTCGGCAAAGCCAACGTCAGTGCTGGGAGTGATTAAATCAGTTGCCATGATTGTATTTTGGGGGGTTATCCCGGTAGGCCGGGGATTGGATTTTGGAGTCTAGGCGACGGCTTCCGTTTGCCGCGTCATGTCGGCCTCATCGGCGGCGGCATCGGGATGCGCGGCGCGGATGCGGTCGTAGCCTTGTTGGTGTAGTTCGGCGGCCAGTTCAGGACCGCTGCGCTCATAGCCTGGACCGCCCGTCTCGACGATCCGTCCGCCCAACATCACGTGCGTGAAATCGGGTGTGTTGTGTTCCAGAAGTTTGTCGTGGTGCGTGATGATGAGGATGCCCATCTCGGCGCCGCCGATTTCGGCGATGCTCTGGCTGGCCAATCGCACGGCATCGACGTCGAGGCCGCTGTCGGTTTCGTCGAGAATAGCGAATTTTGGCCGCAACATGGCCATTTGCAAGATTTCGGCCCGCTTCATCTCGCCGCCCGAAAAACCGTCGTTGACATAACGGCGTGCAAATTCGGGGTCCATGCGAAGCTGTTCCATCTTGTCTTTTAATTCCTTGCGGAATTCACGCATGGCGATCAACTCTTCGCCCTCCTTGCGATCGGGCCGGCGGACATTGGTGGTGGCGTGACGCAGGAAGTCGGCCATTTTGACGCCAGGTATCGACATCGGCCGTTGGAAGGCCATGAAAATGCCCGCTCGGGCACGTTCGTTCGGCTCCATCGCCAGCACGTCCTGGCCGTTCAGCGCGATCGAACCGCGCGTCACTTCGTAGCCGGGATGGCCCATGATGGCGAAGCCGAGCGTGGTCTTGCCCGAACCGTTGGGGCCCATCAGGGCGTGGGTCTCGCCGCGGCGAATGGTCAGGTGTACGCCGCGCAAGATGGGCTTGCCTTCGACTTCGACGTGGAGATCGGTGATTTGGAGGGTATCGGTCACGGGTGAGGGGTTGGGGGTTGGGAATTGGGAATTGGGGGGCGTCAGCCGGTAATTTTTTGGTGATCGAACAGGGGTTCTTTCTCTTCGACGGCGACGTAGCCTGAGTGATGCGGAATGGGGAGTTCGTCGTCAATCTTGACGACGGCGCCGTTGCCACCGCGTTGCTTGGCGATTTTGTGGCCGCGAATCTTGTCTTGGACGCGCATCAAGCCTTCCAGCAGCGCCTCGGGACGCGGCGGGCAGCCGGGCACGTACACGTCCACCGGCACCACCAGATCGACACCCTTGCAGACGTGATAGCCCCACTTGAAGTACGGGCCGCCGCCAACCGTGCAAGCGCCCATGGCGATCACGAATTTGGGGTCGGGCATCAGGTTGTAAAGGCGACGCACTCGACTGGCCATTTTGTAGGTGACGGTGCCGGCCACGATCATCAAATCGGCCTGTCGCGGCGTGGCCCGAAAGGCGCCCGCGCCGAAGCGGTCCATGTCGTATCGGCTGGCGCCGGCGGCCATCATCTCAATGGCGCAACACGCCAAGCCGAACGTCATGGGCCAAATGCTCGCCTGCCGGGCCCAGTTGATGGCTTGCTCAACAGTCGTCGTAATGACGTTTTCTTCAAAACGTCCTTCAATCCAGGGTTTAGTCATCGCTTTGTATCCAGAATCATATCAAGTCAGTTATTCATTCAAATCCAAGCCACCGTTTTACGGCCGCTTCAACCTCGGCCAGTTGTGTGTCGGTTAGGAGGCCCAACCGCCGCCCTTTTTGACGGAACGCATTACGGTCCATCGTGTCCAAGCCTTGCGCGTCAAAAGCACCTGGATCGGAAAGCAGCCCACTTGTGTCTATTACCTCCAAACCTCACCTCGTTGCGGCTCAGGGGCAGCCATGCTGACGTTCTTCCTCGTCGTACATCTGGAACAGCCTGTCCGCCAGGAAAGTCATCTCTTCCGCCGACATCGGCGACATATCCAACTCCTCCTCGTCTGCTGCCGCTGCGTCTGCCGATACTGGCAAACTCTCAAACCGTTTCTGAATCTCCTTGGCCGCCAACCGTCGCTCTTCAGGCGCTAAACGCTCGAATGCGGACAGCCATTCCCGCACTGGCGCTGTCAACTCCATCGTCTGATTCTCTAACATAAAACCGCCCAGTGTAACCTTCGTTTCAACTTGTTTCAAACTGGCAGCACGAATGCCCTTCCAACCGGCATTGTGAAAGCTTCAGCGGAGAAGCCAACAACTCGGCGAACATCATCTTCTCCACCGCGCAAATGCCGCGATCTTTCTCCGCCAACTCAGGATACGGGCAATCCAGCACGGTCAACACCGGCGATGCGCCCGACGAATCGACCACCATCGGCACGCGCCGCTCGGAGAACAACTCTTTGAGCGATTCCATCCGGGCGGCGGGAGTGCCTCCCTTGACGCGGTCGGCGTAAAAACGCGACATGGCGGCGGCCAACCGCTGGAACAGGCCGCGGCGAATCTCCGGATCTTTTACCGAGCGGATTTCCTCCCACAGCATGATGGCCAGATCGCCATAATTGTTGCCGGCCTGCCGCCGGGCTTTTTCGGAAAGCGAATAGCGATGGCTCGGCCGACCGCGGCCGGCGCGCGCCGTCTCGCGCTCGATCAATCCCTGAGCCATCAAACGCGTCAGCCGCTGCCGCACGGCTGTGGCCGTCACCGAGGTCGCCTCGGCCAACGCGGCAATGCTCATGGCGCCCTGTTGTTTTAACAGGTCAAGCAAACGAGCGTCGGAAGTTTCGCTGAGCGTACTCATAAATGGATCACCACAATTCTCTCTCGCCCTTGAATGATACCGTTTTGCACAATTTTGGCAACCCAATATGTGAAAAATGCGATTTACATCATGCCTCGCAGCAATGAAAGGCAGGCGTCGATCTGCGCGTCACTGCCCACTGAGATGCGCAGGCCGTCTCCCCAGTCGGGGTAATTCATGTAGCGGACCAACACTCCGTTGGACTTTAGCCGCTCGTAGAGCGGTTTGACCGCGGTTCGCGGATGCGGGCACCAGACAAAGTTCGCCTGCGAAGGCACAGTCTCAAAACCCAGTTCGCGCATCGAACGCGTCAACCGCTGGCGCGTGGCGATGATCTTTGCCCGGCTTGCGGCCAGCCAGGCTTGATCGTCAATCGCGGCGGTGGCGGCGGCGATGCTCAAAGCGTCGCAGTTGTAAGAGTCTTTAATCTTGTTGAGACCGGCGATGATGTGCGGTTGCGCCACCAAAAACCCAAAACGCAAGCCGGCCAACGCGTAAGACTTGCTCAACGACCGCGACACCAGAATCTTGTCGCTCGCATGAACCAGCTCAAGACAGTTGCGATCGGAAAAATCGACGTAAGCCTCGTCGACCAATAACGGGCATGGTAAGCGCTCGGCAAGCTCAAGCACGCGATCAGGCGCCATGAGGGTGCCTGAAGGGCTGTTCGGATTGGGCAAAAACGCCAGCCGCAAGTCGTCCCTCGGCGCGGAGAAATCATCGCCCAGGCTCCAGTCGGGCGTGAAACGCACTTCTTCGCTCAGCGCGCCTTGGATTTGCGCCAGCGATTTGTAGAGGATATAGCTGGGATACGGAAGTCGCAGCCGCTGGCCTTCGCCAACGAACGCACGAGTGACCATGGTCAGTATTTCATCGCTGCCATTGCCGCACAGAATCCAATCGGGATCGACGCCGAACAGTTCGGCGGCCCGTTGCCGAAAGGCGGTGGCCAAAGGATCGGGATAACGCTCCAGCCCGCGCGAAAGCACGCTTTCGATGGCGCGTTTCACCGCCGGCGACGCCGGGTACGGGTTTTCGTTGGTATTGAGCTTGATAAACTTGCCGGCCTGGGGCTGTTCGCCCGGCACGTAACCGGTCATTTCGTCGATCGAGGGGCGGAAGTAGGGCATCGCCGTTCGGGGTTCAGGGTTCAGGGTTCAGGGTTCAGGGTTCAGGGTTCAGGGTTCAGGGTTCAGGGTTCAGGGTTCAGGGTTCAGGGTTCAGACGGCGCATCGGCTGTGTGTGAGTGTCGAGTTGCCTTTCGTCTGATAGGTGGCGCCGAGAACGCGAATTGATGACGGAATAGCGGTGCTTGCGAAAAACGAAGAAATAGGCTTGTGGTGATGTCGTCTATCGCCAAACAAAAGCCTCCTCAAGCCATGAACTTCGGTGGCACATGTATTGAGTGGGACAGAGGATGCGTAATCAAAGACAATAGATGTCGAGCGGCGGCCACGCGCTCGGCGTGCGCGGAGCATACATCATCACGGCGTCCTGAGATCCGAATCCTGAACCCTGAACCCTGAACCCTCCCTGAACCCTGAACCCTCGTCAAACCCTGAACCCTCCCTGAACCCTGATTCCAACACTGGCCCAATGCGCCGTCAGACCCTCGGCCGCGGCGAGAGTGCGCACGTCGGCGGCCAACGCGCCCAGGCCCTCGGCGGTGCAGTGAATGACACTGGTGCGGCGCAAGAAATCGTTGGCGCATAAGCCGCTGGCCCAACGGGCCGTGCCGCCGGTGGGCAAAACGTGCGATGGCCCGGCCACATAGTCACCCACCGCCACCGGACTGTAATTGCCCAAAAACGCCGCGCCCGCATGCGGAATCTTTGCCAGCAACGCTTCGGCGTTGTCTGTCGCCAGGTGCAAATGCTCCGGGGCGATCTCGTCGGCCAAGGAGCAGGCTTCGTCGGCGTCGCGGCAAAGCACCAGCGCTCCAAAATCGTCCAGGCATTGACGCGCCAAATCGCCCCGGTCGAGACCGGCGAGTTGCAAGGCCAATTCGCGGGCCGTGGCCTCCAACACCGTGGGGCTCCAGGTAATCAGCACGCTCGCGCCCGGCGCATGCTCGGCCTGGGCGATTAAGTCGGCGGCGGTATAGTCTGCCCGTGTGCTTTCGTCGGCAATCACGACCACCTCGCTTGGCCCCGCGATCGCATCAATATCGACCTCGCCATAGACGTGTTTTTTGGCCAGCGCGACAAAGAGATTCCCCGGCCCTACAATCTTATCGACGCGTGGCACGCCGCCCGTGCCGGCGCCGTCGCGAGTTTTGGCCTCAACACCATAGGCCAAAGCCGCCACGGCCTGCGCCCCGCCCAGGCGATAGACCTCGCGAATGCCCAGTTCATGGCAAGTGGCCAGCAACTCGCGATTGTAAGCTCCAAACTTCGTCGGCGGAGCCACCACGGCGATCTCGGCCACGCCGGCGGCCTGGGCGGGCACCGCGGTCATTAACACGGTCGAAGGATACGCCGCCGCTCCGCCCGGCACGCAGATGCCCACGCGCCGCAGCGGCAAATAGCGTTGCCGCAAATAACCGCCGTGCGGCCGGTCGAGGCGCACGTCACGGTGCAGGATCGCGGACTGGAAATCGAGCACGTTTTGCCGCACGCGACGCACCGCGGCCAAAAACTCGGCCGACGCTGCCGCGTGCGCTTGTGCGAGATCGGCTTGAGGCACGCGCAGCGTTTCAGCGGTCAACTCGGCGCGATCGAGACGCAAGGTATAGTCAAGCACGGCGGCGAGTCCGTGCCGGCGCACGTCGCCACAGATCCGTTCGACCACCTCGGCGGGCGAAAGCGGCTCGCCGAACACCTCGATGGTTTTTTGCTTGCCCGCCTCGCTGACGACGTTGCCCCGCGGGCTAAGCCGCTGGCGCAGATCGGTGATCGCCGCGCGAAAGTTGTCGCGCCGCGTGTCGATTCGCAGCATGTTGAGCGGGTTGGCAGACATCGCAAGGCCCATCACCGGAGTGGTCACGAATCGTACATTCTGACTCGCGACGGCGCCAAGCGAAAGGGCCTGCGAGCGGCGTCAACGGTTTTTGAAATAACGGGCCGCCGCGTTGCCGCCGCGGCGGCGACCGCTGTTTAATGCGACTGCGCGTTTCGGCAAGCCGCTAATCCGACCGCAACATCAGGGTCAAAACCACACCCGCGACCACGCCCGCGCCAAAAACGGCAAGCATCGATTGCGCAGGCCTTTCGCGTACGCGCCGGCCGACCCGTTCATAACCCTCGCGCATGCGACCACTCATTTCTTCATAACCGTCGCGCACATGGCCACTCATTTCTTCATAGCCGTCGCGCATGCGCCCCGCGGCCTGACTGGCATAATCGCGAGCCCGCTCGACGGTTTGCGAACTGCCCGACGCCAAATCGCTGACGAAGTGTTCGATGTGCTCGCGCGCAACGCCGGTCTTCTCATGAATGCGGCCCACAAGCTCGTCGACGTTGCCGCCGATGATCTGCAAGTCGTCGTCGGTGAGTTGGCCCCACTTCTGCTTGATTTTGCCGCGCAGCATATCCCACTGCCCGCGAACTTCCTGTGCATTCAACATGATTCGCTCCTTAATATGTGGCTTCTCTCGTGCGTTACGCCGATGTTCTCGTGCGGCGTTGATGGTTTTCCATCATTGCAGAAAGCGTGCCAAACCTCCCTCAAGAATGGCCCGCCGGGGCATCGCTCAGCGCGGGTTTGCCGTTGGATGAAATGCTACGGGCGGGCGAAGGCCCGATCAACTCCTCAATCTCGCGGTTGTCCAGCACCTCTTGCTCGACCAAGGCGTTGGCAAGTTGGTCGAGCTGGTCGCGGTTGGTATCCAAAAGGTCGCGGGCCCGATCGGCTGATTCATGAAGAATGCGCGAGACCTCCTCGTCGATCAATTGAGCCATGTGCTCGCTGAATTCGCGCTGCTCCACAATTTCCTTGCCCAAAAACGGATGCTCCTCCGCCGTGCGATACGCCACCGGACCCACGCGATCGCTCATGCCCCAGTGGGTCACCATGCGCCGGGCAAGTTGCGTCGCCCGCTTCAGGTCGTCTTCGGCGCCGGCGCTATATTCGTCAAAGATCAGCTTTTCCGCCGCTCGGCCGCCCATCATAAACACCAGCCGCGCGTGCAGCTCGGCCTCGCCGATGTTC
>DASVGM010000112.1:0-3612 GCA_036379555.1 Pirellulales bacterium
TGCCCAAGCCGGTCACGCTCTACGATCCGGTGGTGAAGAAGCGCGTGAACATGAGCGATCCGCGCTATACCGAATCGATGATTCCGCCGCACTTCACCAACATTCAGCACGGCCTGCATCTGGCGCGGAAGTTCCTGTCGGTGGCGGATACGCCCAATCGGCAGATCATGCTTATCACCGATGGATTGCCGACGGCGCACTTCGAGGGGGAAATGCTGTATTTGTTGTATCCGCCGGACTCGCGCACCGAGTCGGCGACGCTGCGCGAAGGGCTGCTGTGCGCTCGTGAGGGCATCACCATCAACATTTTTCTGTTATCGACGTGGAACCAGACCAGCGAGGACGTGCAGTTTGCCTATAAGCTGGCGGAGGGGAGCAAGGGCCGCGTCTTTTTCACCGCCGGCCGTGATCTCGACCGCTATGTCGTTTGGGACTACGTCGAGCGGCGGCGCGCCATTGTGTCTTAGCCCACCCGATTCCATGCGCTGGTACCTTTTCGCGGTCCTGATCCTCATCGTCGCGCTGGTGTTTCAGCTTGGGCTGCTGGCTTACGCCATGTATGTGCTGCTGGGCGTTATGGTGGTTAGCAGGTTCGTGGCGCGGCACTGGATCGAAAATCTCTCAGCCGTGCGAGAGTGCAATTGCGAGACAGCCGAGATTGGCGAGAAGGCGGCGGTGGCGGTCACGGTGCGCAACGGCGGCCGCTTGCCGGTGGCCTGGACCTTGGTGGAAGACAGCCTGCCGCGTCAGGCGGTGGTGCAGCGGCCGCCGCGGCTGAAAGTGCATAACCGGCGGCTGATGATCGCCATGCTTCGCCGCGGCGGCCAAAAGACGATGCTGTATCAGGTCGAGTTTCTCATGCGAGGCTATTATCAATTCGGCCCTTTGGTGCTGGAGACCGGCGACCTGTTCGGCCTGCATCGACGCTACCGTGTGGCGACTGAGCCGCATTTCGTGCTTGTCTATCCGCGGTTGGTGCCGCTGCTGGGCTACGATCTGGCGTCGCGGCGGCCGGTCGGCGAAATCCGCCTCACTCACCGTTTATATGAAGACCCGACGCGCATCGCCGGCGTGCGGCAATATCAAGAGGGCGATCCGCTCAATCGCGTGAACTGGCGGGCGACGGCCCGCACCGGCCTGTTACACAGCAAAATCTATGAACCTTCCACCATCGCCGGCGCGACGATCATGCTCGCCTTCCATCGCGATGAATATCCGCCGGCCAATGAGCCGCTGCGCAGCGAGTTGGCGGTGACCACGGCCGCCAGTATTGCCAACGAGGTCTATTTGATGGGGCAGCAAGTCGGCCTGATGACCAACGGCCGCGATGCCGTCGATCGCATTCGGCAAGAAGGCTGGGCGCATGATTACCGCAGCCGCGGCTCGGCGCAGGCCAACCTTAACATGAGCGAACGCAGCGACCGCCTGCGGCCGGTGATCGTACCCACGCGGCGCGGCCCTGAGCAACTCTGGCGCATCCTGGAGGCGTTGGCCCGTGTGGAATTGACCGACGGGCTATCGTTCGATCAGCTTGTGCTGGAAACCGTCAGCCGCTTGCCGCGCGACGCCACGGTCATCGCCGTATTGCCTAAGGTCACGCCGGAAACGGCCTTGGCTTTAGGCAGCCTGAAACGCCGCGGTTACGCGGTGGTGGGCGTGCTGATCGTCTTTGAGCAATTTGAATTTGAGGAATACGCCGGCCGGCTCCTGGCGCAGGGAATTGAGGCCCGGCAGGTGACCGATGAGGCGGCGTTAAGCGCCCTGTGCGGGCAACATTTGCTACGGTGATTTATCGCGCCCCATTCTTGCGGCCGGAGAGAAGGTCGCTCCGCGACGAATGAAAGCGGCGATGAATCGCCGCACTCCAAGAGTGCCGCCGCGCATACCCTTGTGCCGAATGTGTCTTACGACTGTCGGGTATGATATAATCGGTATGGAATTATCCGCCGCTGAGGAAGGTAGCCATGCCGTTACGCGATCACTTTCGACCGCCACTCTCGAACCGCTCGTCTTGGGAAGAACTGCACGGGGGTTGGCCGATGGTCATCGTCCAGCAGTTGCGAAAGTTGCTCCCTGCCGGCTTTGTCGCCGGCCCCAGGGTGCATTGCGGCTCGGAAGTGGAAATCGATGTCGCGACCTTTGCAAGAGACCGCGATTTGCCCTTCGCCGGCTCGGAGTCGAACGGCGGCCTTGCCACCGCCGTCTGGCCCGCGGCGCCGGTCGTCCAAGTCAAGACAGAGTTGCCCGATGACGACGAGTACGAGGTCCGCGTTTACGACGCCAGCCGCGGCCGGCGCTTGGTCGCGGCCATTGAGCTGATCAGCCCTGCGAACAAAGACAGGGCTGAAAAGCGCAATGCCTTCGTCGGCAAGTGCGCCGCCTTGATGCGGAAGGGGGTCGCGATCAGCATCATTGATCTGGTCACCACCCGCCAGTTCAACCTTTATTCCGAATTGATGACGTTCATCGGACATCCCGACCCGACGATGCAAGCCGATTCGCCTCACTTGTACGCCGCGACATGCCGGTGGCTTCTGCGCGAGCCCCTAGCAGTCCTGGAATCCTGGTCACACGAGCTTGCTGTCGGGCAGCCATTGCCGCAGTTGCCGCTGTGGCTGGGGGAGGGGCTCGTCATGCCACTCGATCTTGAGGAGAGCTATGAACAGGCATGTCGCGATTTGTGGATTGAGTGAGCTTTGAGAACAACGGCTCAATAACCGGTCGGAGCGGCGACGGCTTAATCGGCTTCAAAAAACATGACGTGCTGCCAAGGAAGTTTTTCAAACTCCGCCACCAGTTTGAATCCGTTCGGCGGCAACTCCTTCAATATCTGTTCTTTACTCATCTTGTGCTCCAACTTGATCGGCACGTCGGGATCTTCCAAGCGAAACTCGACCAGCGCCAAACGTCCGTGCGGTTTGAGCGAGCGACGCATGGCGACGAGCATCTGTTCGGGATGCGAAAACTCATGATAGACGTCGACCAGCAAGATCAGATCGACCTCACCCGCCGGCAGTTTCGGATCGCCGAGCGTGCCTTGAATGGGTTCGATGTTCATGGCGCCGGCTTTCTTGGCCCGTAGTTTTAGCAAGTGCAGCATTTCGGGCTGCACGTCGACGGCCAGCACGCGGCCTTTTTCGCCGACGAGCGCGGCGATTTCCAAGCTGTAAAAACCGTTGCCGCAACCCATGTCGCAGACGGTATCTCCCGGCTTGAGACTCAGGGCTGCCAGCAAAGTGCGGCAATGCTCTTCTTGTTCGCGCGAATCGCGAATCAACCAACCGGCCCCGTGAAAACTCATCGTGGGAGCGATGAGGCGGCCTTTATACTCCTTCAGCGCCGGCGGCAGGCGGTTTTGGGCTTTGCTTTTGACGGGCTCGGCGGCCGCCGCTGGCAACGCGGCGAGCGCCGCGAGGGCGACAATGGCCAGGCACGCCTCCAGAGCGCGATCAAGTTTTGCTGAACCGGCCAACTCGCCACCTCGCGTTGTGTTTGGGTAAAAACCGTAAGTGATACAGTACTCAATAAGTATAACGTGCCAAGCCGGGCTGGGCACGGCATTGAAGCCGCCGGCGCCCAAACCGCGCCCGTTACCGTGTTTGCCGCCGCGCC
>DASVGM010000113.1:0-5964 GCA_036379555.1 Pirellulales bacterium
AGCCGACAACCAGAATGCCGGAAAGCGACAACCGCGGCGCTCTGCGCAAGGTCTGGTCCATGATTCGCCGCAGACGGCGGCCTAACGGATGTAAACTGTCACCGAAACCAAGCAAGACTCCAGCGGCGGCGGGCTGCGTGAGTCGCGATGCGGCGCTCAGCAGCGTCTCGCAATAGTCCTGGCCGGTGGTGATGTTCCGCGCCAACAAAAGATCGTCGCAGCAATCTTCGCGCACCTTGCGAATCTGCCGGTTCAAGACCCAAAGCAAAGGATTGAACCACCAGAGCGCGCCCAAAATGAGTTGGAGCCAGTTGATGAAAGGATCGCGGCGCCGGTGATGGGCCAACTCATGCGCCAAAATGGCGTCGAGTGACGCGGCATCGAGCGAGGTCACGGCTTCGGGCAAGGTTACCACCGGGCGCAGCACCCCGAAGGCGGCTGGTCCACACGGTTCGTGAGATAGTAACAGACGGGGTGGATGCCGCAATCCAAGTCGCTGCGACAGTTCGACGAATCGCCGCCAAAGCTCGCCGTCGGGCGCAGTAGTGGCGCGGCGAAGTGTGCGGCGCATGGCAAGCAGGCCCCATACCACCCAGAAAGCGACGAAGAGTGTGCCGGCACAATGCGACAGCATCAACCAGGCTTTGACATCAAGTGTCGTCGTGGTCGAGCGCAATGCTGGCCCGGCAGCGGATCGTTCCGTGAAGGGATCATTCAAAACCGGCGTCGCGTTCACGCCCGCGAACATCGCGGGCGGATCCGCAGTTTTCGCTCCGGCCGGAGCGAGCGCGGCGCGTTCACTCGAATTCGGCAGGGACTCGACCGCCGGCCCCACACGGCTGAACAAACCGGTAGGCAACGACAGCGCCGGCGGCAGCGCGAACTTGACCAGCGCCAGCACGAGCAGCCAGTAACGAAGTGGAGAGGGCCAGCGCCGCCCAAGCCCGACAACCGCGAGCAGTAAAACCGCCAGCAGCGAAGCCTGCCAGGCGGAATGACCAACGAACGAAAACCAGACGGCCGCGGCGTTGTTGAGCTTGGGCAGGATCGGTTGCATGAGCGTTTAGTCCTTGTGAGCGTTTTCTCGGCGAAGTCGGTCGAGCAGTTTTTGTAGTTCAGCCAACTCGGCGGCGGTGGGCGGCCCGATTTCAAAGAGAGAAGCGATGAGCGCCGGTTTACTGCCACCGAAGATGCGTTCGAGAACATCGCCGACCACGCGCCGGTAGGTCTTGCCCGGCCTGCGCAGCGGCGAATAGACAAACGCCTTGCCGACCGGCCCCTTGGCCCGTCTCACCATGCCTTTGTCTTCCAGGCGTCCCAAAAGCGTAACCATTGATGTATGCGCCATGGGCCGGTAGTTCAGCATGGCTTCGCGGAGCTGACGCGCGGTCGCTTCGCGCAACTGCCACAGGCAGGCCATCACTTCCAACTCGGCATCGGGCAAGCGTTCTTCGGTCATTTCGTTCAAAAGCGGCGGCGGATGGCGGCTTTGCCCGCCCCGGTGGCAAGCGGCGCCCACGTCTCGAATATCGACTAACGTAGAAAATAATATCTACCAGTGTCGATATTGTCAAGCGGCCGGCAGTGTCCGATCGGTGATTTGGCCGCCGTGGAAGTCCGACGCGTCAGTTTTGATGTCGCTTGTTTTTTGCCGCGGAGCGGTCAACTGAGCGTAGCCGCGGCGGATCACGACGAGCACAACATAAAACCGTACGCGTCGGAGTTCCAAAACCCAGCCAATCAGCGCCCACTGTGAGGACGCTACCGAGAGGCCGTGGGCGTCATAAGCCGCCGCCCGGTTTCTAAGGCAGAGACCGGCGCACATCCTCTGTCGTCTTGGCCGTCTTGATCGTTTTGACCACGCCGCGCAGCTCCGCGACATCGCTGATCTGACGGATGCGCGGCATCAGTTTGCGACCGAGCTGCCCAAACTTTGCCTCCAGCGCCAAGGCGATCCCTTCGCGCAGCCCCTCGGCGCGCCCCTCGGCGCGTCCTTCGGCGCGTCCTTCGGCTCGCCCCCGCTCCACCCCCCTCCGCTCCAGGCTAGACAGATATGGCATGTTGTTCTCCTTTTCGTATTCGTAGATTTCCTCACGAAATCGCTCTTCCAGTTCATCCGGCAAAACCAGCAGCCAGTCGATGAAACGGAATAATTCGAGGACATCGTCCTTGTTCAGTTTCCGCTCGTACAAGCCTTTCACGAGACGGAATTTCCACGCTCGCCGCCGCGCGGCGTCGTCGCGCGTCGCCTGGGCTTGCAAGTGCGCGAGCACGACAACCGCGAACGGATTTTGATTTCGCTCCAAGGATTCTAAATCGCGGGCATAATCCAGCAACTTGACGGGCAAAAAAGTGATTTCCGTCCGTGCGCCCCACCGGCCATAGCCAAAATCCATCGGCCGCCAGTTTGCCCGCTCATCGCACAGCACCGCCAAGCTGACCACTTCCCGATTATAGCGTTTATAAGCGGACGTGTTGTAGTCGAACATCCGTCGCGAGAACTCGCTTTCGTAAGCGCCCTGAATCTCGACGTGGATGAACAGCCAACACTCGTCGCCGTCGTTAAGCCAGACTTTGAACAGCAGGTCGGCGATTTGCTTGCCGACCTGAGCGCCGCGGACAATCTGCTGAAACTCCTTATCGAGAGCCTCATAGCGACGCGCCCAATTGATGTCGGCATGGATCCGCGGAAAGAAGAATTCCAGGAACGACTCCAGGTAATGGTGCAGCGCGGCTTTCCACGGAGAATCGTAATCGGCGGTCGTCGTGCCGCGTTTTGCCATGTTTCCAATATAATCGGCCGGCCGGCGGAATGACAACCGCCGAGCAGAGAGCATGATCGTTTCTACAGCATATCCAACGGATCGACGTCGATGATCCACTGCACGCCATCGGGCGTTTTGACGTCGGCGGCCGTTTCTCGCAGGGCGGCGCGGAGGGCGTCGGCGTCGGGGCCTTGAACCTGAATCTGAAAACGGTGCTGGCCGCGAAGCTTGGCGATCGGCGCCGGCGCCGGACCTAAAACGCGCGCCGCCGGCCCCTGTTTCGCCAAAGCCTCACTGATGCGCCTGCCAAGCGCGGCCGCGAACTCCTGCGCCAGCGGTTCAAGATCCCCGCGCACCACCAACCGCGACATGAAGCCAAACGGCGGATAGCCAAGCGACTCGCGGTTGGGCAATTCCACGTCGGCGAAGGTATGGAAATCGTGCCGCACCGCGGCCTTAATGGCCGGATGGTCGGGCGAAAGCGTTTGCACCAACACGCGACCGCCCTTGGGGCCGCGGCCGGTGCGGCCGGCCACCTGCACCAATAATTGAAAGGTTCGCTCCGCCGCGCGGAAGTCGGGCAGGTGCAGCGCCGTGTCGGAATTGACCACGCCCACCAGCGCCACGTTCGGAAAGTCCAGCCCCTTGGCGATCATTTGCGTGCCGAGCAGAATTCGCGCCTCGCCGTTGCGGAACAAGGCCAACGCCTTTTCGTGGCTGCCGGGGCCGCGCATGGTGTCGGCGTCCATCCGCAACGCGCGGTAATCGGGAAAGCGCGCGCGAACCTCGGCTTCCAGCTTTTGCGTTCCCAGCCCGCTGTAGCGAATGCCCATGAATTGACATTCGGGACAGCGCGTCGGCGCGGGCACTTCGTGGTCGCAATAATGGCAGAGCGCGATCTCGCTGGTGCGATGGTGCGTCAGCGCGATGTCGCAATGCGGGCAACGCACCACGTGTCCGCAGCCGGCGCACTGAATGTGCGTGGCGAAGCCGCGGCGATTGAGCAGCAAAATGACTTGCCCGCCGTCTTCCAACGACGCCTTCATGGCCGCCTGCAACGGCCGGCTGATGGCGCCGGAAAAAGCCTGCTCGCGGCTTTCATTGCGCAGATCGACCGTCACCACGCCGGGCAGGGGCCGATCGAAGACGCGCCGCGGCATCGACACCAAACGGTAATCGCCCTGTCGCGCGCGATGCCAACTCTCCAGCGACGGCGTGGCCGACCCCAGCACCAACGGCACGTTTTCCGCCGAGGCGCGCCGCAGGGCCACGTCGCGCGCGTGATAACGCGGCGAAGTGGCTTGCTTGAAGCTCGCTTCATGCTCCTCGTCAAGAATGATCAGACCCAATTGCGGCGTCGGAGCGAAGATCGCGCTGCGCGCCCCGACCACAACCGGCACCGAACCGCGGGCGATGTCCTGCCATTCGGCATGACGTTCGGCGTCGGTCAGGTGACTGTGCAGCACGGCCACGCGGCCAAAACGCGCGCGAAAACGCTGCCGCGTTTGTGGCGTCAGGCTGATCTCCGGAACCAGCACGATCGCCTGCCGCCCGTAGCTTAGCACCTCTTGAATGGCCCGGATGTAAACTTCCGTCTTGCCGCTGCCGGTTACGCCGTGCAGCAGGATGGTTTCGTGCCGCTGGCTCCGCAAGGGCGCCAGGACGGCATCGAGCGCGAGTCGCTGATCGTCATTGAGCGCCAGGTTGTCTTCGCGTTCCACCGGCGCGCCGATGAGTTGCCGGCGATTGAGCCGGCTGGTGCGCGAGACAATCAGCCCCTTGCGACGCAGCGTGGTGATCGGGGCTTGCGTGCAGCTCAAGCGCGCGGCGAGTTGCTGGGGCGTCAGCGGTTCTTCGCTGGCGGCCAGGTAGCGCAAGATTTCGGCCTGCTTCTTGGGGAGCTTTAATTCCTTGACGCGCCCGGCCGCCTCCGGCGCCGCCGACAAGAACGTCGTCAGCCTGGTGCCGGCTTTGCCGCGCACTCCGGCGGGCAACACGGCTTCCAGCACCTGCCCCAACGGGCAAAGATAGTGCTCGGCCATCCAGCGCGTCAGGCGGATCATCGCCGGCGAGAGTAACGAACGCTCGTCAATCACATCCGCCACCGCCTTAAGCCGCCGGACGCCAATGGGCCGATGCTCCAACGCCACGCAGTAACCAACGACAGGCCGATCGCCGCGCCCCAACGGCACACGCACGCGCACGCCCACTTCGAGTCGCGGCCGCAGGTCGTCGGGCACGAGATAATCAAGCTCACGCTCCAGGCCCGACGGCAAAACAAGCGTGGCGATCCAGCGGCCCTCGGCGTCGTCAACCTCCCACTGCGGCGGCGCGGTTTCAAAGAGCTGCTGTTGCGCTGGATCCTTCACGGGCGCCGATCAAACCTAACCGTAGGCGAAAAACAGCAAAATGAGGCCGATGGCCACAATCAGTCCGATGGTGCCCAGGCCAATCAGCGCCCAGGGTGGCAGCTTTTGGGTGAGGTTGGGTTTGGAATCGCCGGGGCGGCGCCGCGACAGCCGCCCGGCCAACGTGGCCTCGGCATCATCGACCTGGATGGCGAATTCGTCGATCGCACTCAGCGGCTTGGCAACCGGGATTTTGCGGGCCTTTGGCACGCTACCGCCCTTGGAACTGCCGCCTTTGGAACTACCACTCGCCTGTTTCAGGTCAGAATCGCTGACGAGCACCTGTTGTGAAGGCGGGCCTTTGATCGTCGGCCGGGCCAGGTCTGATTTGGTATCGGCCGGAGACAGCGGGCGCGCGGTGCGCAGCGGCCTGCCGGTCTGCGAGTCTGAAACGGAGTTGCGCGGCGGTCGCTGCCCGGATGAACTCTGCCCGGCACGGCTATCGCCAGGCCGCTGCCCTGTTAATTTGGAGTTGCCACCGGAGGAGGCCAGCCAGTTGCCGAGCGCCTCGGCCACTTCGGTGGCTGTTTGATAGCGTTTTTCGGGCGATTTGGCCATCATGCGCTGACAAATCGCCACCAGTTCCGCCGGCGCGCCGCGACGTTCTTTGGCAATGCTGGTCGGTTCGGTCGTTTGGTGCTTCATCAGCCGTTGCGGCAATGTGCCGTCAGGGAAAGGCGGGTGCCCGGTGAGCACGAAGTAGAGTGTGCAGCCCAGGCTGTAGATATCGACCCGCGTATCGACCTTGTGACTGTTGATGGCTTGCTCCGGGGCCAGATAATCCGCCGTGC
>DASVGM010000114.1:0-5417 GCA_036379555.1 Pirellulales bacterium
ACACGGCGCTTGGTGGGTCGGCCCTGGGCGATCCGTTGGGACCGGCACTGGGCCGGTCGCCCCTGGGCGCTCGGCCCGCGGCGCGAAAGCAGGCCGGTGGTTCGGGAAAGATTGTTTGGATCGCGGCGGGCGCGGTCGGCGTGTTGCTGCTGCTGGCCGGCGTGGGCGTGATTGCCAGCGGCGTACTTTCTCGGTCAACAGCGCCGCCGCCGCAGACGCCAATGGCCAGCGACGCTCCCACGGCAGAGTTGCCGGCCTGGTCGGCTGACACCGCCTTGCTCAATCAACTGGGCGGTGAGACTTCGTTTGACCGCTACTCGTTGCGTTTGCCGCCCGGCTATCAACCGCTGAATCTGACAGCGGCGCGACGTGCGCCGCCGGGAGTGAAACGTCAAACCTGGGTCTGGTGCGACGCGGCCGCCGCCGATGGAACGCGGCACGTCATCGAGGCCAGCCTGGCCGACGCGTCGGATATTATTACGCACCGCAATGACCTCGATGCCGAGGTCAACGCCTATTTGCAAAACGCCCAAGCGGACGCCAATTCCGCCAAGTTCGCGCCCGGCACGACGGCAAAAGGGCAGGTCTGCGGCGGGCCATTCGCACGACTGACCTATAGCGTCGCCACGCCCCAGGCCACCGTGCATACCATCTCCTTTCTCGGCTTTGACGGCAACGATCGCATGCTCACGCTGGTTTGCGCCGGCAAAGAGCCTGAAGGAACCGAGGCCTTTAAGTTGCTCGAAGCGTCGTTGCTTTCGCTGAAACGAAATTAGATGCGCGTCTACATGGACCATCACGCCACGACGCCGGTCGATCGGCGCGTGGTGGAAGCGATGCTGCCGTACTTCAGCGAGAAGTTCGGCAACGCGGGCAGCGTGAGCCATGCCTTTGGTTGGGAGGCGCGTGAAGCGGTCGACGCCGCCCGCGAAAGCATCGCGGCGGCCATTGGGGCCCAGCCGCGCGAAATTGTCTTTACCAGCGGCGCCACCGAAAGCGACAACCTGGCGCTGCGCGGCGTGGCCGAGCGCACGCGCCGCCGCGGCCAGCATTTTGTGAGCGTGGCCACCGAGCACAAAGCGGTGCTCGATCCGCTCGATAAGCTTTCGCGCCGAGGATTTGAAGTGACGCTTTTGCCGGTCGCCGCCGCCGGAGAGCCAAACGCCGGACTGATCGAGCCAGAGCAGGTCTCCGCCGCCATCCGTGACGATACTTTGCTGGTTTCGGTGATGCTGGCCAACAATGAAATCGGCGCCATTCAACCGCTGGCCGAGATCGGCGCCATCTGCCGCCGCCGCGGCGTGCCGCTGCATTGCGATGCCACTCAGGCCGTGGGTAAAATGCCGGTCGATGTCGATCAACTGAACGTCGACCTGATGAGTTTTTCGGCTCATAAGCTCTACGGGCCAAAGGGTATTGGCGCGCTTTACGTCAGGCGGCGCTCGCCGGCGGTGCGGCTGCAATCGCAGATCGATGGCGGCGGGCAGGAACACCATTTGCGCAGCGGCACGTTGAATGTTCCGGGCATTGTCGGTTTTGCCCGTGCCGTGGAAATCTCTCTGGCCGAAATGCCGGCCGAGCGGCAACGGCTGACCGAACTGCGCGAGCGGCTTTATGCCCGGCTTGTGGAACGCCTTTCGGGAGTGACGCTCAACGGCCCCACCCTCAAGCAGCCCGAATGGCGACTGCCGGGCAACTTGAACCTCAGCTTCGCGTATGTCGATGGCGAGGCGCTGATGATGAGCATGCGAGACGTGGCCGTCAGTTCCGGCAGCGCCTGCACTTCGGCGGAGCCTGAACCCAGCCATGTGCTGCGGGCACTGGGCTTAAGCGACGATCTGACGCGCGCCAGTCTCCGATTTGGCCTGGGGCGAACGAACACTTTGGCAGAGGTCGATTTCGCGGTGGAGGCGGTGGTGGAGGCGGTCAGCCGGCTGCGTAAGTTAAGCAGCATGGCATCGCGATGACCGAGAGGCTGTTCGAGAACAATGGAGGATGGCCTTCCCAGGCCGTCCCGTCATGACGCGCTCGCTGCTGGACGGCCTGGGAAGGCCATCCTCCGGCCTCGGAACGCGGTTTTCGGATGGCCTCTGAAACGGCCTTGGCGCGTGCCGCCGGCCGGCTGCGGGGAACCGGCTGCCAGGGCATTTTCAAACCCGCCGTATAACCCAGCGCCAAGGTGATCAACACGTAAAAACAATAGTGAAAGAAGGCGTTCTCCACTTCCAAGTCGAGCATTGCGAAGGCGATGCCGGCGCCGATCAAAAAAAACGGCGGACCAAGATAAATCCAGTTCCAGGCGGCCGTGGCGGCATCAGCCGGCAGCAGCAGATAACCGGCCCACAATAAAGCGTAAACCGATGCGCAAATACCCGCCCGCAGCCAGAGGGCGCGCCCTCGATACGGTTCCAACTCATCGTTGTAGAGAAACCAATAGCCGCCCACCGTCAGCGCCGGCGAGATCAAGAGCAACCCCAAACCACGCAGCCATAGTAGCTCGTGGAGGGGTTTGCGTAAGATGAGAGCGGCCACAAAAGTGAGAATGGCGCCGGCGGCGATGGCGATTACCGGAACCATGCGAACCTTGGTTTCTTTGCGCAGGATGGGCTTGATGACCGCGCGCCCGGTGGACGTTTTTGGCCCCACCGTGTCCGGCTCGTGAATCTTGACTTCCACCGGCGGGGCGGCCGGTTTTTTGGGATCGGCCTTGCCGGCGAGGGCGCCGTTGGCTTTGTCCGCGGAGGGCGCTGATACCTCCGGCTTGGGAATGCGGATGGGCGCTTTGCATTTTGGGCAAGGCCCCTGCTTGCCGGCAAACTGATCGCTGACCTTGAAACTGGTCTTGCAACTGGGACAGATTACCTGGATGGCCATGCGCGCGCAAGTCGAACAAAGACGTGAAAAGACGGATTATTGCCAGTCTACCAGTGTTTGTCGATGGCGCCGCCAAGTCAAGCCGCGATTCAATCCCTTCTGGGCACCGTCTCAAGTTCACGCTTTTCAAGGGTTTCAAAGTTGACAGATGGCACTCGTAGCCGGCCTGTGCAATTGCCAGACTCCGGCTTGCCAACGTGTTTGTTGAAGAGGCCCTCGGCTTGCCCGAGGGAGTTTTCACGTTGGCTGTCTACACCGGGCGTTTGCCACCAATCCCTTCACCGATTTTCCGCCGCTTGGCCGCCTTCGGCGCCCACGCGGCGGAAAATCGGAGAAGGGGTGGGTGGCAAATGCCCGGTGTAGACGGCCAACGTGATTCTCCACCCGGCAAGCGGGTGGCATCAATGGGTGCAACGCCGCCATCGCGAAACGAAGTAAGAGGCTATCCGAAAACTCGCCGTGGGGCGGGCCGCCGGCCCGTCTGGAAGCGAAAGACGGCTCGGCGAGCCGCCCCACGATACGCCGCCACGGCGAAATTCAAGTTTTCGGATAGCCTCTAACAACTGTCAACCCGTCAGGTTGCGATTTGGGACGGTGCCGGCCGATGAATAATCCGACTTCGGCAGGGCCTCATGGCATGAAATGCGGGTTCAGGTCCGCAGGATCGCGGTTGGTTTGCAAATCCGCCCGCGGCCGACTATCTTGATAGGCAAATGTCAATCCCTGAAGACATGGCCAGCAGCCCACTCGAACGACCCGCCGAACCGGCCGTTGTCAGCGACGGCGCGCTGCGATCGCTCTACCGCACGATGCAGACCATTCGCCAGTGCGAAGAACAACTGGCGCGCTGCCATCAACGCGGTTTAATTCTGGGGGCCTGTCATACTTACGTGGGCCAAGAGGCCATCGCCGCCGGCGTCTGCATTCATCTTCGCGAAAGCGACGTAGTTTTCAGCACGCATCGCGGACACGGGCATGCGCTCGCCAAGGGACTGCCGCCGGTGGAGTTGATTGCCGAGTTGTTCGGCCGGGCCACAGGCTGCTCGCGCGGACGAGGCGGCAGCATGCACCTATTCGCCCCGGAAATCGGGCTGATGGGCACCAGCGGCATCGTGGGGCCATGCATCTTGCAGGCCGCGGGGGCGGGCTACAGCTTCAAACTTCTCAAGAGCGATCGCGTGGCCGTGGCCTTTTTCGGCGACGGCGCCGTGAACAACGGCGCCTTTCACGAAGGGCTGAACATGGCCAGCATCTGGCGGTTGCCCGTGATCTTTGTCTGCGAGAACAACCATTACGCCACCGAGGTGCCGTTTGAATACGCCAGCGCCATTCCCGACGTGGGGCGCCGGGCCGCCAATTATGGCATGCCGGGCTTTGAAGTCGACGGCAATGACGTCGTCTCGGTTTATGAGGTGGCGCGCGAGGCGATCGTCCGCGCGCGTGCGGGCGGCGGGCCGACGTTGCTGGAATGTAAAACCTACCGCACGCGCCCCCACGCCGAAGGCATGGGCGATTTCAGCTATCGCACACGCGACGAGGTGGAACAATGGCGGGCGCGCTGTCCGATCCGGCGTCTGCGTGAGGAACACGCCGGCAACGACGAGCTGACGCGGCGTTTTTTCGCCATCGATCAAGAGATTCAGGGGCAAATCGAAACGGCCTTGGCGCAGGCCGAAAAGGCGGCCTGGCCTGACGCCGCGACCGCCACGCGCGATGTTTACTGCGAAGAGCCGTTGTCGGCGCCGCCGGCGCCACCGCCCGGCGCGCGTGAAACGTCCTACGTGGCGGCCACGCGCGAGGCGCTTGAGTTTGAAATGGCCCGCAATCCGCGCATCTTTGTGATGGGCGAGGGCATAGGTCCGCGCGGCGGCAATTTTCGCACCACGGAGGGGCTGTTTGAATTGTTCGGCGGCGAGCGGCTCTGCGACACGCCGATTTGCGAACGCGGCATTGTCGGGTTGGCGTGCGGCGCCGCCATGACCGGCGCGCGGCCGGTCGTCGATTTCATGTTTCTTGATTTCATCAACGACGCCTTCGGCGAATTGGTCAATCAGATCGCCAAGATGCAGTACATGAGCAGCGGCCGCTTGAAAATGCCGGTGCTCTTGCGCGGCTGCATCGGCATCGGCCACGCGGCGGCGACGCACCATTCCAGCAACTTTTATTCCATCTACAGCCACGTGCCGGGCTTGCGCGTGGTGGCGCCGTCGACGCCCTACGACGCCAAAGGACTATTGCTGCGGGCGCTGCGTTCGCATGATCCGGTGCTTTTTCTGGAACACCGTGAATTGATGTCGCTGAAAGGTCCGGTGCCGGCCGAGCCTTATGAAATTGAGTTCGGCCGCGCGTCGGTGGTGCGCGTGGGCGGCGACGTGACCGTCGTGGCGCTGGCCTTGATGGTGCATCGGGCGTTGGCCGCGGCCGAACTGTTGCAGGCCGAGGGCGTGTCGGTGGAAGTGATCGACCCGCGCACCGCGTCGCCGCTCGACATCCGCACCATTCTCGCCTCGGTCGCCAAGACCGGCAGGCTGCTTGTGGTGGAC
>DASVGM010000115.1:0-3442 GCA_036379555.1 Pirellulales bacterium
CCGCATCTTGGAGTGCGGCAATTCATTGCCGCTTTCCATCGTCGCGGAGCGACCGTTGCTTTTCAAATTAGAGTCTATCCCAAAACCGATGTTGAATCACACGAGCAAAATCGTGGGGCGGCCCGCCGGCCCGCCTTTCGCATCAGACGGGCCGGCGGCCCGCCTCACGATTCGGTTTTGGTATAGGCTCTAAGCCGCACCTGTTGGCGGCCCCGCCGCCGGCAAATTATGCTAATGGACGTTGTACCGCGCCTTGCCATCGCTTCCGCACGCCACGCCCATGATTCGCGTTACCCTCTCACTGTTTGCCGGACTGTGTTTCGTCGCTCAATTCGCCGTCGCGGCCGAGTTGCTCTTGCCACAAAACCGCAACGCGTTTTTCAGCCGCGAGCCGATTGAAATCGCCGTCGCCGGGATGCCTGCCGGCGGCACGGCCAAGCTCGAAGTGGCTCCCGCGGACGCCCGCCTGACGCCGCTTTTGTTCGAGGTCAAGAGCGACGGCGCCACGGCGCTCGTCGCGTTGCCTCCATATACGCTTGCGCCAGGCGATTACCTGCTGCGACTGGATGGCAAAGAGGCGCAAAAGCTCATCATCGCCAGCGGCACGAACGTATCGCCAATGCTGCTGTCGCAGACGATGGGCCTGAACGCCCTCAAAAAGTCGTCCGCCAACTTTGTGTTGGGAAACGCCTTTTCGTTCGGCCTGTTGACGCCGGACGGCAAGCCGCTGGTCGATGGCCTGCGCGGCCGCCGCTCGGCCGGCTTCAACGCTTACGAACAGGCGATCGGCATGGATCTGCCCACCATCTGCTACATGTATTGGACCGGCTACGTCACGCACAAGCCCTGGGGTAGCGAAAAAAGTTGGGCCGACGCCAAAATGATCGAGACCATGCGGCTCTTCAACTTTCACACCGCGCAACGGCTGCGACGCTATCACGAAGGCGTCACCAGCGTCGGCTGCCTGGATGAGCCGGGTCTTGGTTGGGGCAAAACGCCGGCCGGCGGCTCGGCATCGGGCTTTCCCGATTGGGACGAGCGCGATTGGTATCAGGCCCGTGGCTGGCAATTCACCAACGACCCCGCCTCGCGCGACGACGCCGACTGGCTGCGCTACATGGCCATTCGCTGCGCCGTTTTGCAGGAAAACATGCGGCAGGCCAAGCAAGACCTGAAAACGGTCTGGCCCGAAATGGTGTTCAGCACCGATCTCTATGCTCCGCACGCGATCATGGACGGCACCGATCCGCTCAACCAGCAAGTGAACGAAGTCCCCTCGACGCACGTGTTTGTCGACTGGGGCTATGGCAAACTCGGCGTGATCGGCGCGCTCTACCTGGAGAAGGCCCATCAGCCGACGGCGAAGATCGCCCACGCCATGAACGGACAACTCTTTGGCAAGCTGGTGGCCCAGCCCGGCCAGCGAGACGCCTACCGGTTGACGCTCAATAGCCTGCTGGCGGCCGGGCTGAAAAGCAATTGGTGGCTCAACACCGGCGGCATGACGCCCGAAGACTTGGCGAGCATCAACGAGCCTGGGCAACGGCTTGGCCCGCTCTTTTTGGAGATGTCGCCCAGCAAGCACGACGTGGCCGTGCTGTGGAGCTTCACCGAAATCGCCCTGCGCGAGAAAGCGATTTGCGCCAAAGAAGCGCGGAAGAAAACCGGCGAGCAGATTAAGCTGATGGTGGCCTCGCTCCCGGAAAACACGGCTTTCAAAGAGGGCCAAATTGATTTGAGCGCCTACAGCGTCGGCGGCAATTACAAGGAGCAAGTCTTGACGGCGCACCAGGCGTTGAGCCGCGCCGGTTATCCAGCTCATATTATTGACGAGCGGTCGTTGGCGCGGCCGTTGCCGCGCCAATATAAAACGCTCGTCATCGTGGGTCAGACTTTTGACTTGCCCAACTACGTCAAACAAGCGATTAATGATTTTACGAACGACGGCGGAAATGTTGTGATCGACCGCACCACCACGGTGCGATTTGAAAACGCCCTGGTGACCGAAGCCGGCTTCAAAGATCCGGCCTTCCGCTGGACGCCGCTCTTTATGGCCGACAAAAAGAGCTTTAAGTCGGCGCGTGAGGCAAGCTATTTTCAGACCAACTATTTCATGGACGATCTGGCCCGGCAAGCCGTCGAGCCGATCAAACGGACCATGCGCCAAACAAAGAGCCGGCCGGTCATTACGACCGATTCGCCACACCTGGCGGCCGAGCGTCACGTTGGCGGCGAGGGGCAGCTTTTGATGGTGCTCAACGGCTTTGAGCGGTTGCCGGAAATTGCCGACTACGACGAATACCCCATCTATAACTATGCCGACTACGAAGCGGAGTACACGCTTGAAGGAATTGATCCCGCGAGCGTCGTCTACTTGCTTGAAGGCACAGATTGGCGCACCGTGCGGCGCATCCACGACTTCGATCGTCCACAAAAAGCCCGTTTCGCACCAGGCGAGATGAAGCTCTACTTGGTGGCGCCGCGCGAGCCGGGCTGGCAACTCGGAGGCGAGATGCGCGACGGCCGCGTAACGCTGCGGGCGCAAATGAAACCGGCCGCGGCGCCCTGGCCGCTGGAAGTGATCGTGAGCGGGCCTGACGAACGAGTGGTCTATCAGGTTTTTCGCGCCACCAACCACCAAGGCCGCTGGCAAGAGACATTCGCGCTGGGAACGAACGCCTCGCGCGGAGCGTACAAATTCCAGATCAAGCCACTGGCGGGCATTGTTGGCGCGTCGATGACGTTTGATTATCAGCCGCGTCCCGCCGTGCCGCGAACCATCGCCGACAAGGCGCGTGTCTTTGACGAAGCGGCGATTCGCGACTTCCTGGCCGGCAAACCGGAGCTGCGCATCGCCATTGGCGGCGACGTTCAGCGCCCGCCGGCCGAAAAGCTGAAGGCGATGCTGGCCGCGGCGGGAGTGCGCGCCGAGATCGTGGCGGAAACCAAGCTGATACGCAAAGCGCGCTATCCCCGTGTCTGGGATCCTTACGTCAAAGCACACAAACCGACCGGAGCTGAGCGGCAACCGCCCGCCGAAGTGAAACTGACCGCGACCATCGAGACCGCGGCCGACGGCCGGCAGGTGGCACGCACGACCGATGGCAACGACCTTGCCGATTGGCGCAAGCCCGGCACGCGGCTGAACATCGTCGGCGCCGGCTTCGTTGATTTTGATTACGAGAAGTTCTACGAACCCGGTTGCGCACTGTTCGTTCGCGACGACAATCAACTTTTCGCGCTGCACGGTGAGCCGGTCGAGATGCAATCAACCGACGATGTGCGGCAAAAATGGTCGCGGCCGTGGACGCGGCTAAGCTCCTTCGTCGGCACCGACAAACTTTGCCCGCAGTTGCCCGAAGCGTATTCGATTGATTCGCACCTGATCGTGTTCGGCGACAGCAACTCAAGCGAGTTGGCCGCCGCCTTGCAGGCCAGCGAG
>DASVGM010000116.1:0-5289 GCA_036379555.1 Pirellulales bacterium
TGCTGGGCGGGGGCGACGGCGGTCTCGGCGAAAACGCCCACAATGTGCCCTGCTCGATTCAGGATGGGATCGCCGTACAACTTGCCGCCCAGCTCGGCGCGAACATGCATCAGCCGCGGCCCGCCGGGCGACGGCGGCAAGGCGGTCATCACAAAAATCTTGCCCGCGTGGGGTTCGGGCAAAAACGTCTGAAAACGGTCGATCGGCTCGTTTTCATAAAGATAGCCAAGCAACGTGACCGGCATGCCGCGATCGAGCTGGGCCAGTTCGTCGGCGGTCGCCAGGTCGAGATGCTTAGGCAACGCGTCGCCGACAGTTAGCAACCCGATATCGACATAGATCTGTTTTTCAGGGGCACCTTGCGCGCTGACAAAGGCGGCGTGCGCCCGCAAATCGGTCAACTCCACTTTCAGCCCCAGCCGTTGGTTGCTTGCCCAAAGCCGCCAACCTTTCTTGCGGAAGCCGGCCAGCCCGGTTGCAACCGTTGCGCTAGTCAACAACGTGCGCTCGGCGATCGCCGTGGCGCTGCCAAAGGGCCACGCCGACGCGCTTTTCGGTTCCTCGACCAACAGCAAGAACACGGCGTCGTCCGGCGATGCTTGAGGCGATTGTGCGGTGGGCGGGGGCATGCCGACGCCGCCCACTTCGTGAGCCTCGCCGCCTTCCACACTTTCATCAAGCGCCTCAGGCGGTTTGCTTCCATCGCCGACATCATCATCAGGCTGTGCGGGCATTGCGGAAACGGGCGCGCCGACGGCATCGCCAGGCGCGGCGGTGCTCGATACCGTTTGTGGCGTCGCGGAATGATTCGCCCGCCGTACCACGACGCCCAACGCGATCAGGCCCACAATGACGCCGGCGATAACGGCCACCGGCAGGCACCAGGCGGCGGATTTCGGCGGCTCGTCATGCGTGGGATCCTCCGATGACTCACCGGTGTCGCGGTTTTCCGGCCGGCCTGCGGCAAACGATGGCCCGGCGGGCTGCGCGACGGTTGGGTTCTGCGGCAAACTTTTGCTCTCGACCGGCGGTTTGGGCGCGGCTGGCGGCAATCGGGCCAGCAGCTTGAAAGTAAATGAGGGGCCGCCGGCGGCGAGTCGCACCACGTCGCCCGAGCGCAGCCGCGTGCTGGTTTCGATCGGGCGATTGTTGACCAACAGCGCCGCGCCGCGCAGTTTTTTCACGTACCAACCGTCGTCGCCCAAGCGAAACAACGCTTCGCTCGCACCGGGTTCTTGCCGCGGATCGAAAAACAGTTCGCACGTCGGATCATCGCCCGCGCGAAATTCGGGCTGATCGAAAGCAAGCTCCTCTCCTTGACGCGTGCCGGAAAGAATGGTGATGCCGACGGCCATGCCTGCTACTGTGCCTCCTCCGCGGCGATGCTTTCATAGATGCCGCGGATAGCGAAGAACAGCCGCTTGTAGGTGGCTTCATCGCCCGGTTCCGGCGCGGCGAACTCCAGCCCAAAGCGACAAAGATGCTGCAATAGATCCACCACGCTGTCGCCGGTGAACTGATAGGAGCCGTCGAAGACGCGCGCATCGTTGGTTTCCAGCAGGCGCAACACGCCGCCGGCCAGCGATTGCAGATAGCGCTTGCCGCCCTGATAGACCAAATACTTGTCGGGCGAAGAAGCGTTTTCCTTGGCCGGGTAAACGCTGTTGAACACGGCCGAGAGGCTGTCGATGGCGGCCATCAGCGTATCTTCTGTCTCGCGGCTGAGCCGGCCCGACTTGCCGATCTCTCGCGCGGCGCCCTAAAGGGCCGTTTCAAACCGCTTTCGCGGCTCGTCGAACTGGCGCGTCCGCAGCGCCCGCGGCCAGCGTGTTTCCGTAGGGTCGGCCGCGTCGGCGCGGAAGACGAGCACCTTATCGCTCGTTGGTCCGCCGGCACGGGCGGCTAGCGACACGCCGACCTTCGCGCCATCGGTGAGGCGGATGTGATGCACGTCTTCCAACTCGAGCTTCTGATCAGAGGTCGAATCGGCCAACGATTGCGGGCCGGTCATCAACTGATAAATCGATGATGTGCTCGCCAGTTCGCGGACCATCCAATTCAACTCGTTCGTCACGTCGCCCGACACCACAAGTTGTTCCAGTTTTTCGATGCGATATTTTGCCGTCTCTTCGCGACTGGTTTCCTTGGTGCGGTAATCGGGGCTTTCTTTGAGGCGATAGGCGCGGTTCAGTTCACGGCGTTCAAAATACGTTTGCACCCAGAGCACAGCGTTTTTCATCTCGTGCTCGGCGGCGACGGCGTTGTGCCGCCTCGCGATGGCCGCCGACTCCAAAAAATCGCCCATCGCGACGATATACGCCGCCTGCGCGGCGATGACGCTCGAAGCGGCCGTCGCGCCATACTCTGAGGGAAGGTTGAGGCGACCGCGTTGTGCCGCCGACTGCGGTGGTTGCGATGACGGCGAAAGCGGCGGTTGGGGCGATAGCGGCAACGATTGCGCCAAACCATCGCTGGCAAGAATGGCCGCGGCAATCATAACCAGAGCGAACCAACGAAGGCGCATGGCTGCATCTCCACCAAGGTGAATCACCGAACTCGACACGCCCATCATTATTTGATCGGAAATGGGCAAAAGTCAACGGGAGCCGTCGACAACAACCCCGAATGATTTCCGTACATAATGGGCCTGCGGTTGCCTGCCTTTCGCGGTGATGGTCGGTTCGACATAGCTCACCGCCTCACGCGGCGATTCGGGGATGCGAAAATTGTCTCCTTTTTGCCAAATTGGCCGGCGGTCGCTGATGCCGCCGAATTCACGCGTTCCGGCAACCCGACAAGGAAACCAACAACCACGCCCTTGCTCATCGACCAGATAGAACTCCGGGTAACAATCCGGCAGCATCCAGACGGTTCGTGCCGGAACCTGCCCCGCGCGGCACAGCGCGATGAAAAGCCGGCAAAGGCCTTCGTGGTTGCTCGTGCGCTCGCGCAGCGCCTGCAAGGCGCCGGGCTGCGATTGCTGGCCTTTCGACTGGATCTGGTTGCGCGTCCAGTCAAACAGCGCCTCCACGCGTTGCCAGTCGTTCTTGGACGGATCTTGTTCTTGCCAAATCTTCGCCGCGAGAGCCTTTACGCTGCGGTCATCCGCTTCAATGCCGGGACTTGGCCGCAGGTATTGGAGAACCTCAGTCGGCAATTGCGACGGCGCCGCGCGCCGAAAAACGGCTGTATTGGTCGGCGGCACTTGCGAACGCCGCGTGATGTCAAGCGTCAGCAACGCGGATGCTTGTTTGCCTTTGGCGAGTCGTGGGAGAACGACGACCATCTGTTTGACGGAATTCATCATGCGGTAGCTCACGTGAAGCCCAGCGGGCGAAAGGGACTCTTCGACGATCTTGACTTGCTGCTCCGGCCAATCGACCGGAAGCACCACCGTCGCGCGCAAGCTGGTGCATGCGCCTTGGCGCGCCGTCGCCTCGACGCCGACAAGCCAGCGGTGCGTCACGCTCCTCGTCCAAGACTGGGCCGGCGCGTCTGGCGGCGGCGCCGCCGCTTCGAGCGGCGTAACGGTGAATGACTTCACGTCCACCGTCGAGCCATGCACCCCGCCTGGAATCCAAACGGGCGTCGCCGTGCGCAGGTTGTACGCGCGGTGCTCGTCAAAAACGAGTTGGTCGTCAATAAACACTTGAAACGACTTTTCCGTAATCTTCCAACGAAGCTGATACCAGGTGTCCGGCCTGAGCGGCGTCGTTTGCTGTTGGAAGGTAGAGCCGTCGGGCCGCCGCCCTCGCAATTGGTCGAGTCGCACTTCCCAGTTGAAGATCAGCCCGGCGGTTCCGAATGCGCAGAGGCGGATATTGTCTTTGTCCGTCCGTGCCACCACGGCGATCTCAATTGGACCGCTGTAGCTCTGTGTTGTTGAAAGCGCCGTGCCGGTCAGCCGAACGAATCCCTCGGAGACGGAATTGCCATGCAGGTCGAAGTCGTCCCATGAATCGTCGGCATCGACATGCCGCGCGATCGGTCGTGCTCCGTCTTCTTGGCCGGTGTCGGCTCTTACAGCATGGGCGCCCGCGCCCACTCCCAACGGCCTCAGCCAACCGGGTGCCGTGTTGAACTGGTCGACCACCAACAAGTCATGCTCAAGGCGCAACCGAGCGAATACATCGTCGCCGCAGACCAGCAGCGCCGCATTGCCGTCCGCACGGAGTTGTCCGCGCCGCACGTTACTGAGAAAGCTGGTGAAAGCGGCATTGCCGACGCCGTCGATTTCAAGGCCGGTATCCGTGGGCAGCGGGAAATAAACATTCCATTTTCCGCGGAACTCCGCCAAGCCACTCCTCGACGAGGTTTCGTCAGAGACCGCCGCACCGCCGGTGTCGAACGGCGCCGCGGGCGCCGACATCAGGGGCGTGCCGCTTTCCTCCGCCGGGCGAACGGTATTGGGCGTTTCGGGAGTCGAGATCGGGGAACTTGGGGGCGTTATGCGCGCGCTGTTCGCGTCCAAGCGTTCTTGCGCGTCGCCGGCCGGAGCAATGGACCTGTTCGGCTGAGAGGCGTCTACGTGAATGGGATTTGCGGTGGGCGTGCGCCGGCTGTTGTCCATCGCCTTCGCGAGTTCAATCGGCGGCCTTTCGCCGCCGGTAGGTTCTGCCGTGCGATATGCGACCCAGCCCCCCAAAACCAGGAACGCGAACCCGACTGCCGACGCCGCCACAGCAAGCCATATCGCTCGCCACGGCCGCCTCGCTGACTGCGCCGGCCTCGCGAGCCTGGCGGCCGGCATCACGGGCCTGGCGACCGGCAGCGCGGGAAGCGGAGCGGGTGCGTCGTTTTTATACGGCGCCAGGGTTGGAATGAGGCTGTCGACGTTGCCGGAGGATGTGACTCCTGCCATGTCACCAGCTTGAGAGCCGGCCTGCGAATCGTGGCGCGCCGGCACGACTGGAGCGCGCGAAGACGTCTCAGCCGTGCCTGCGGGCGGTATCGCGCCGGGCCGCGGAGGAGCGAGCAAGCGCCGCAGCCGGGCGTCGTATTCCGCCTTTTCTTCGGGCTTCAGCAAGCAGACGCGCGCGGCGGCAAGCTCGTTGAGGAGTCTTTGGGAGAGTTCGACGCGCGGGCCAAGTTTTAATGAATGCAAGTGCATCATCTGCCGTTCGGCCGCCGCGGCGATCACGTCGCAATCGTCCTCGAACAACTCGATGCCCAGCAGCCGATAGTGGTTCGGCGGCTGGTCCTTGGGCAGGATGCCGAGCCACTTGCGATAAGGATCGAAATCTTCAGCCATGACACCCCCCGGACAAAGCCAGAACGAACCTCGTAGAA
>DASVGM010000117.1:0-5713 GCA_036379555.1 Pirellulales bacterium
CGGAAAATCGGGGGTTTGGGGAAGGCCGTCGGTGTAGACGGCCAACGTGAAAACTCCCTCGGGCAAGCCGAGGGCATCTTCAACAAACACGTTGGCAAGCCGGAGTGCGGCCATTGTGCAGGCCGGCTACGAGTGCCAACGGTCAACTTTGAAACCCTTGAAAAACGTGAACTTGGGACGGTGCCGGCCAGTGCGCAATGCGGGCTAAAATGGCGCTCGCGCGATTTGAAATCGCGCCCGCGCGATTCCCGCGTGATTACACCGGCCGATAGCTTCGAGCACGGCCGCTGCCCTGCGATGCTAACTTACTTTCAGATACGAGTTTGCGCACCGCGATGTCCACACCGTCCTCACGCTCGACCTTCTGCGATGCTAACTTACTTTCAGATACGAGTTTGCGCAGCAAACGGCTGGCTTGGTCTGCGCTGACGCGACACAGATCGACCACTTCCCTCCGCGTGATTCGCCCATTCTGAGAGGCTATCCGAAAACTCGGATTTCGCCGTGGCAGCGTATCGTGGGGCGGCTCGCCGAGCCGTCTTTCGCTTCCAGACGGGCCGGCGGCCCGCCCCACGGCGAGTTTTCGGATAGCCTCTTAGTAGCGTATTGCAAAACCATCTGCTCCTGCTGAATCGGCTCGAAACCGGCCTGTCGCACATAGCCGGCGGTGTCGCCCAGACCTTTGTAAAGTTGCGCGCTAAGCGTGTAGGTCCGGCCGCGTGTGGCGCCATGAGCTTGTACCAGACCGGCCTCAACCAGCGTTGCCAGCACACGCCGCGCGGCGTCTTCGTCACGTTGGATTTCCTTCGCCAGCCGCATGGTATCGAGCCGCCGCAATTGTCGCAAAAGAGCCAATGCGATCAGTGCATCGACCGAGAGAGGGCGACCTAATCGCTTTTCTTCGGCGAGCACCGTTCTTAGAAAGCCCAGGTCGGCATCGCCGCCAGGCAAAACGACCACCACGGATTCCGCTGTGCTCTGCGCATAACTCGGCGCCGTTCGCCCGTAGCGCAGCAACCCCTGATAAATGAGATCAATGCCGCGCCCGGTTCGCCCGGCCAGACCAATTCGCTTGAACGCGTCAGCCGTATTCGCCAGGCAAACCACGGCCGCCACAAGCTCACGGTCGGCGAGCCGATTGCGGTCGCTCTTGAATTCGACGGTCAGGCTCTCGTGCTGGGGAATTGGGCTAGTCATTGAAGGCGGTAGACAACGTCGTTCGCAACCATGATCGTATAAATGCCGCTTGCCGGCAAGCATTTGGCGAATGCCATTGCTCACCGCGAATGGATTCTTACAATAACGGCTGCACCAAGCAATTTCCACAAAAAGCGCGTGAAAGGAATCCAATCGTGACGCAAGTCGATGCCGCCAGTTCCACGCGCTGTTTCAGCTTGGGCAGCTCGTTCGCGATCGAACGCAAAACTTTTTTCGTCATGCTTTTGCTGGCGATCGTGCCATTCACGATCGCCTACGTTCAATGGTTGGCGTTCGGCTTGCCAGACCTCGCCGAAAGCGCGATATCGCCGCAAGATCCTTCCGCGCCGAGCGGTTTTCCGGGCTTCGCGCGGTGGTGCCACTATCTGAATTTTTTGTTCATGATCGTCATCATTCGCAGCGGATTGCAAATTCTAATGGCCCATCCGCGGCTGTACTGGAATGTTCACTGCACGCCCGGGAGCGAGTGGCTGCGACTGACGCCGGTGGCGGAAATACCGAAAGATCGCATCTGGACCGCCAACGACGACGCCCAGTACCTTTCTCCCTGGATCGGCCTGCCCGGCTATCGCTATTGTGTCGGCATGGCGCGGCACTGGCATTTTCTGGGCGTGTTGTTGTGGATGATCAACGGAGCGGTGTTCGTCGGACTGTTGCTTTCAAGCAGCCATTGGAAGCGGCTGGTGCCGACCTCTTGGCAAATTCTTCCCGATGCCTGGTCGGTGTTCGTGCATTACGCCACGTTTCACATGCCGCCCGAACCGGACGGCTTTTATCGTTACAACGCCTTGCAGCAGTTGGCGTATTTTAGCGCCGTCTTTGTGCTGGCGCCTCTTTCCATCGCCACGGGGCCGTCGATGTCGCCCGCCTTGACGAATCGTTTCGCCTGGTATCCGCGTTTGCCGGGCAACCGGCAAGTGGGACGTTCGATCCACTTTTTGCTGGCGCTGGCCTTTATGGGGTTTATCGCCAGCCATGTGACGATGGTGGTGCTGACCGGGCTGAAACGAAACATGAACCACATCGTGCTCGACACCGACGACACTTCGCCGCGCGGTCTTTATCTGGGCCTGGTTGGAATTGCCGTGGTCGTGGCGGTGAACGTCTTGGCCAATTGGGCCGCTTGGCGCCGGCCACGGGCGGTGCAGCACCTGGCCAAGTTCATTGTGACGCCTTTGAGTTGGTTTTTTCTCAATCGCTCCGAGCCGCGCGCGCAATTCCGCCGCGAAGACATTTCGCCCTATTTGTGGCCCAACGGCAAGCTGCCCACGTCGTCTGAGTATCAAACGCTGGCGGAGGGCGGTTTCAAAGATTATCGCTTGAAGATCGGCGGTTTCGTGGAGAACCCGGTCGAACTTTCGCTCGATGAGTTGCGGGCCATGGGCACCACCACGCAGATCACGCTTCATCACTGCATTCAGGGTTGGTCGGGCATCGCCGAATGGGGCGGCGTGCCGATGTCGCGCGTCCTCGAACTGGTGCGGCCCAAGGCCGGCGCCAAGGCGGCCATTTTTTATTCCTACGGCGAAGGCCCCGAGGGAGGCCAGTTTTACGACAACCACTCCCTGGAGAACCTGGGCCACTCACAGACTCTTTTGGCTCTGGACATGAACGGCGCGCCTTTGGGGGCCTTGCACGGCGCTCCGCTACGGTTGCGCGTCGAGAATCAACTGGGCTTCAAGATGGTGAAATGGATCGAGTCGATTGAATTCGTCGAAAGCATCAAGGGCGTTTATCAAGGCGAAGGCGGCTACAAAGAAGATCACGAGTATTTTGGCGAACTGGCGAACATTTAGCCCGTGCGTCGCGACGTTCAAAACGGCACAAGAACTCCCGCGAACGCGATGTGCGCTTGTGTGTGCAGCGTGCTGTGGGAAAAATCGCCGCCGGCCAGCGCGCTGGTGCCGACCGAACGCGTCGGCCCCCAAGTATATTGATAGGCGGTGTTCAAATACACGCCGCCCACCTTGCGGCTGTAGCCGATGCTGAAAGTGTCTTCCAGCAAACCGTCCGTAAAGGGAGTCAGCGTCGCCGTATTGGACGGGCTGGCGTGATAGACGTAGCCGAAACGAAAGGTGTTCACGTCGTCGGGCGCCCACTGATAACCCACTCGCAACGAAACGGTGTCGCGCCAGTCGAGCGGAAAGCGTTGCACGTTGGCCGAACCGACGACGGCGCCCACCAGCGGGTTTGATGGATTGGTCAGGTTCACGTTCACCTGGTTGAAGGCGTGGCTCCAATCGTACCAGATCACGTCGATGCCGAGCGTGTGGCGGCGATTGAAGCGATGCGAGAGTCCCACGCCGACGGATCGCGGCCAAATCATGTTGGTCGTCGCCGCGAACTTGGTATAGATGGGAAACGGCGCCAGGCCGAAGGCCAAGGCATTCATGTTGCCGCCCATTTTGAACTTCGACTCGCTGATGTAGTTCAAACCCAGCGTGGTCTTTTCGTTCAAGAGATACTGAATGCCAAAGCCGCCGGTCGGGGCCACGCCGGTGTTTTGCAAGTTGGAAATGGTGGGCGCGCCGGCCAACATCCCGCTTTGCAAGTAGAGCGGCCCTTGCAGATTGAGATAGTTGATGGCGATGCCCAGGTTGCCGCCGATCGAAAGCCGATCGGTGACGCGAAAGCAGAGGGCGCCCAAGAGTTTGCCCATGCCATCGAGCGACTGATATTTTTGCGGCCCGGCAAAGGAATTTTGAAATTGATACGAGGCGCCGAAGCCCGCCGGAGCGAAGGCTCCGATACCCCACGCCCAGCGCCGGTCGCGGCTGCGCCGGATGTAGGCCAGGTCGGGCGTGGGAATCGGCCGCACGGCCGAATAGACGTTGTTCGGCTTGGAATCGGTGTAATGCACCTGCGAGATGACGGTGTCGACGTCGAGGTCGATCAGGCCGTTGTTGGCCACGTTGACCAGCGCGCCGGGATTGTCGTAGATCACGGCGCCGTTGTCGGCGAAGCCGATATTCGTGCCGCCGCGGCCGCCGGAGATGGCGCCCAGGCCATCACGAATCAGCCCGTCGGCCCGCACGGTTGCCAAAGACGACGAGAACCACGCCAACGCAAACGCAAAAACGACCTTCCGCACCGGTCTCATGGAAAATCTTCCGTGAGGAGTGAAGGGTTGACGGCACGGGCGCCACGCTGACGCCGCACATCGCCCTCATGGCGATCCTGCCACTCACTCGCCGCAACCGCTGGTAATATCGTCACAGGCGTTTGATTCGCTTTGACTTGCACGGCGCCCACGGCACAGCCGTCATAGACGTTAAACTCGCTGGATGCTGGCTTCACATTGGCCGATCGGTTAAGCTGATTCGCTGAAGTGCCATCACAGCTTTTTTTCAGAGGCTGAGCCATGTCCACCAAGAAATTCGCGGCGCCAGCCACGCCGGGGCGGCGCTCGGGCCACACGCCGCTTGGCTCGGCGGGCGATGCCTTGGCGGCAATCTGCTTGGCCGTCTTTTGCCTGGCCTACCTGGCGCTGTTTCTTCGTACCAGGTTGTCAGAGTCGCCGGTGCAAATGACCCGCGGTGAATTACTGCGTCTGCGCGTTTTCTTGCCCGAAGGCGCCGTGGCTGATTGGTTTGGTACACCGCCGGAGTTTGGGCTTTTCGATCGCTGGCCGGTCATCGGCGCCGCGGCGCTGATTCTGTCGGTCGGTTGGCTCACCGGCCGGTTGCTGTTGCGGTCGGTCGGACTGCGGTGTTCAGAGTCCGGTCTAACTCGATTGGAACATTTTCTGTTTGCTTGCGGCGCGGGGCTGAATGCCGTCTCGCTTTATGTACTCGCGATCGGTCTGTTAGGCGCGCTGGATCGTTGGTCGGTGGCGATACCAACCATTGGCATTTTGGCCGTCAGCGGTTGGAGCGTGCTTCGCGAGCGACGCGCTCGCCAGGCGCTCGAAACGGAACCGGCCGCAGCGGCTGTTAGTCAAGCGCCGCGGGCGGCGAACGCTGACGATGGCATATCGCCACGGTGGTTATGGCTCGTGGCGCCCTTCGCGGCGGTGATCTTGCTCGGAGGCATGTTGCCGCCCATCGACTTCGACGTGCGCGAATATCACCTGCAAGCGCCAAAAGAATTCTTCCAAGCGGGAAAAGTATCCTTCCTGCCGCACAACGTGTATGCCAGCATGCCTCTGGGCAGCGAGATGTTCAGCTTGCTGGCCATGCTCGTGCTCGACGATTGGTGGCTTGGCGCGCTGGCCGGCAAAACATTGATCGCCGCTTTTGCGCCGTTGACGGCGTTGGCATTGGTTGCCGCCGGGCGCAGGTTCGCTTCCGTCGGCGCCGGTGTCATGGCGGCCATGCTCTATTTATCGGTCCCTTGGATTTATGTTGTTTCCACGAGTGGCCTTGTTGAAGGCGTGTTGGCGTTTTATCTCTTGCTGGCGTTTTATGCCGTGCTTATGTGGCGAAAGACCGAGCTCGCCGCCTGGTTAGCGCTGGCGGGTTTCTGCGCCGGCGGAGCGGTGTCGTGCAAATACCCG
>DASVGM010000118.1:0-6218 GCA_036379555.1 Pirellulales bacterium
ATCTGGTGATTGCCATCAGCGGTTCGGGCAACAGCCCGAACGTGCTCAAGGCGGTCGATTGGGCTAATCGCCACGGTTTGCGCACGTTCGGACTCACCGGGTTCAACGGCGGCCGGCTCAAGCAGATGCAGCAGGCCGGCCTGCATGTGCCTCTCAACGACATGGGCATGGTCGAAAGCATCCACCTGGCGTTGTTCCATTGGGTGCTGAACGACGTGTTCGCGCGCATCAATCGCGAAGGCCGCCACGCGGCAACCGCGTAGTGCCTTGCCACAACCTCACTTGCCCGGCGGGAAACGCAATTCACGCCCGTTGGCGTCGTGACATTCGATCAGCAAATGCTCCGGCATGGCCGCTTCATCGCCAAAAACTTGAATCGCGATGCCGGCCTCGTCCTCCAGCCGAGACAGTTCGCGGCGTTTCTTGTTGTTGAGATACGTCGCCACCTCATCAGCCACCGTCACCGTCACCCGCGCCAGGCCGTCCGCATGGCTCGCCAGAATCAATTCGCGCACGACTTCAATCGCCATGCTCTCCGCCGTCTTCGCCAGGCCGGTGCCGCCGCAACCGGGGCAGGGCCTGAACACGCTGCGCTTCAGGCTGGGTCGAATCCGCTGCCGTGTCATTTCAATCAGACCGAACGGACTGGTGCGCAAAATCTTGGTTCGGGCGCGGTCGCGCTTCATGGCGTCGCGCAAGGCGCGCTCCACGCCGCGGCGGTGCCGCTCTTTGCGCATGTCGATAAAGTCGTTGACGATCACTCCGCCCAAATCGCGCAGGCGCAACTGCCGGGCGATTTCCTTGGCGGCCGTCAGATTGAGCTGATAGGCGGTTTCCTCGGCGTTGTTTTCAAAGCGGAAATTGCCGCTGTTCACGTCAATGGCCACCAGCGCTTCGGTCTGGTCGATCACCAGGCCGCCGCCGTGCTTCAGCGGCACCTCGCGTTTATGAATGCGGCCGATCTCGTCGTCCAGGCCATATTTATGAAACAACGGCTCCTTGCCTTCGTAGAGCTTCAGCCGGTTGACGTAGCGCGGCATGACGATCTGTAAAAACTCTTTGGCCCTTTCGTAAGCCGCCGGCTCGTCGATGTAAATCGCGTCGACTTCCGCGGTGAACACGTCGCGGATGGTGCGAATGATCATGTCGCTTTCTTCGTAGATGCCGACCGGCCCGGCGTGCTTTTTGATGCGCCGCACGATCACTTTCCACAACCGCAGCAGGTAGGCCAGGTCGCGCGAGAGCTCTTTTTTGGTGCGATCGACACCGGCCGTGCGCACGATAAAGCCCAGCCCCTTGGGCGGGCTTAGTTCGAGCATCACGTCGCGCAGCTTGCGGCGGGCGTCGTCGTCTTCAATCTTGCGCGAGACGCCCACCCGGCCCAGCGCCGGCATCAACACCAGGTAGCGGCCGGGAATGCTGATGTACGTGGAAAGCGTGGGGCCTTTGGTGCCGATGCCTTCCTTGATGACCTGCACCAGCACTTCGTCGCCGCGGCGCAAGATGTCTTGAATGGGCGGCTTGACGCGCGGCCGCACGCCGGGCCGCACGCGGCGCTGACGACGGCGCGTGGCCTGACCGCCCGAACCGCCGTTCTCGTCGTCGTCGCCCATGTCGAAATCGCGCGATTGGCCGCCGCCCGATTCGATGGGCCGCGAGGGGTCGTAGCCGCCTTGGCGAAAATATTGCGACTCCACGTCGCTGATGTGCAAAAAGCCGTTGCGGCCGACGCCAAAATCGACGAAAGCGGCCTGGATGCTCGGCTCCAGGTTGACGACGCGGCCTTTGTAAATATTACCCACGTAGTTGTCTTGACTGGTGCGCTCGACGTATAGTTCTTCGAGCACTCCGTCTTCGACGATCGCAATCCGGCATTCTTCGGGTTGCGATACATTGATCAGCATTTCTTGCTTCATTACGTAACTTTCTTATTCGGCATTGAATCATGCGAGCTCCACCTTCGTTCGCGTGAGAAACAGGCCCTGTTCATCGAGATCGTCCAGTCCCAGCCAGGCCAGCAGGTCGCGCGGGCGCGTTGTGCCCGCGGACGTTACCCGCGAGATGAATCGCAGCCGGCCGTCGGCCAACGCGATTTCGTCAAGGAACGCCGTCAGGCGTTCGCCGGCGGTTGGCATGGCGGCGGCCTGAGCGATGCGCTCGGCCACGGCGGCGTGACGCTCGGCCGGAACGGCCGATTCAAAGGTCACGCGCACCGCCTGTGGCTTGGGGGCGTCGTCGGGCAGAACCTCAACACTGTTGATGCTCAGTCCCTCGGGCAGCCGGTCGCTCAAGCGCGCGCGGATTTCGTCGGCCGAGAGGGGCTCGACCAGTTCCACGTCGAGCGGTTCATCGGCGCCGACGACTCCCAATGCCAACGGGCAGGCAAAGACCATCCGCGGCTTGGGGCGAAAACCCTCGCTCGTGCGCAGCACGACGCCCGCGCGGCGGAACGTCCGCTCCCAAGCACGGGCCAGATCGTGATGGCCGATCAGCCTTAAATCTCCAGCTTTGCGAAAACGAATACGCACTCGGTGTCGAACCATTTTGGTTTTTGGTTTTGGTTCGCTCGCGCCGCGCCACTGCCGTGGTGACGCGGCTCTTGTCAAACGGATTTGATTGTCCGGCGCTTCCGCCGACCCATTCGGCGGACCGGACAACTTTTTGTGTACAGGCCGGTTGAGCGCCGCGGCGCCCAACCTTCTACCCAATCACGGGCAGAACCTTCTTCAACTCCTCCTTCAGGTAACTTCTTATATCGCGGGCGTTCTCCAGCGTCAGGGCGTGCGCGGCCACGGCCTCGCACCGCTCGATGGTGACGCTGCGGCACACCTTCTTGATCTCGGGAAGGGCGCTGGGTGGAACGCTGAACTGCCGCAGTCCCAGGCCAAGCAACAACATGGTGTACATGGAATTGCCGCTCATCTGCCCGCAAAGGTTGACCGGTATCTGGCGGCGGCGCGCGGCCGTCACCGCCATCTCAATCAGTTTCAGCACCGCGGGGTCGCTGGCCGTGTACAGGTTGGCGACATCCTTGTTGCTGCGGTCAACCGCCAAGGTGTATTGGATGAGGTCGTTGGTGCCGATGCTCAAAAAATCGACCTCATTGACAAAATGGTCGATCAAGATCACGGCCGAGGGAACCTCAACCATCATGCCCACCTTCAACTCGCGATGGAACGCGATGCCGTGTTCCTCCAAATCCTCCATGACGTCGCTCAGCACCATTTTGGCCTGCCGCAATTCGAGCATGGTGGAAATCAAGGGGAACATGACGCGCGCGTCGCCCAACACGCTGGCTCGTAAAATCGCCCTGAGTTGCGTGCGAAACAACGGCAGGTTGCGCAGCGAAAGCCGAATGCTGCGCAGGCCGAGAAAGGGGTTTCGCTCGACGTCGCTCATCTGCTCGGTCAGCTTATCGGCGCCCAGATCGAACGTGCGAATGACCACCGGCCGCCCGTTCATGGCTTTAAGCACTTCGGCGTACGCGGCGTAGTGGGTCTCCTCGTCGGGCGTTTCGTCGGTGCCCAAGTATAAAAACTCGGTGCGATACAGCCCCACGCCATCGGCCCCGCGTTCAACGCAATGGGCCACCTCATGCGGAAACTCGATGTTGCCCATGAGCTGGATGCGAACGCCGTCGGCGGTTTCGGCCGGCAAGTCGCGCAACGTGGCCAGACGCGCCGCCATCGTGCGGCGTTCTTCCACTTCTTGACGGTAGCGAGCGATGGTTTCTTCATCGGGATGCAGAATGACCAGCCCCTGGTCGCCATCGATGATCACCTGATCGCCGCCGGAGACATCGGTCAAGAAAGGACCGGTGCCGACGACGGCGGGAATCTCCAGCGCTTCGGCCACAATGGCCGTATGGCTGCCCGCGCCGCCGATCTCCGTGACAAATCCACGCACAAACTGGCGATCGAGATTGACGGTTTCGCTGGGGGTGAGCGTGTGCGCCAAGAGCAACACCGGCGAGGTGAGGTTGGAAATCTCCTCGCGCCGGTGCCCAAGCAGGTTGCGCAACAGCCGATTCTCAATATCGAAGATGTCGGTCGCCCGCTGAGCCAGGTAGCCTGATTCGAGCGATTGAAACACCTTGGCGTAACGCCGCAACGTACGGCTGACGGCATATTCGGGTGAATAATGGCGGTCGCGGATCATTTGCTCCAACTCGCCGCGCAACCGCGGATCGCGAAGCATCTGCAGATGAGCCGCGAAGATGGCGCCGTACTCATTGCCCAATTCGGCGGCCACGGCATCGCGGTTGCGCTCGATTTCGCCGGCGGCGGACTCGATGGCGCGGTGCAACCGTGCGAGTTCTCCGTCGACCGCATCGCGCGAGAGGAAGCGGCGAGGAATGCGAAATCCCTCGTTTCCCAGCACCAGCGCCTCGCCGATGGCCACGCCGGGCGAGACTGCAATTCCCTGCAGCTTCTGCATCTATTCGCGCATACGTTCGTTCTCGGCGAAGTCGCCCTCGACGAGCTTCGCCAGTGCTTCCAGCGCTTGTTCGGCGTCGGGACCGTCGGCCTCAATCAACAACTCCGTGCCGGCCACGGCCGCCAGAGTCAATAAGGCCAGAATGCTCTTGCCGTCCACGCGCTCGCGTCCCTTCACCAACTCGATCTTGCAAGTGAAACGGGTAGCCGTTTTCACAAACAAGTCGGCGGGACGAGCGTGCAATCCTTGTGGATTGGTGATCACGACGATTTTGGTCGCTCTCATGCTCATCTAGGACACAAATTGGTTGTTGTCCGCTTCGTCGAGCAGTTGAAGGATGTCTTCAGCGCTCTTCGCCTGCTTCAAAAATTTACAAAAGGTTTCGTCGCGCAATTGGCGCGAAACATTCTCCAATGCCCGCAAGTGGTCGGTGGGACGATCATGCGGTGAAATCAGCAAGAAAAAGAGGTGAACCTTTTCGCCGTCGAGACTGGCGAAATCGACTCCCTCCCCGCTGACGGCCACCGTGCCCACCAGGCGCTCGATGCTGGCGTGCTTGGTGTGCGGCACGGCCACCCCCCGGCCAATACCGGTGCTGCCCAGCTCCTCGCGCTTCATGACGGATTTCACAATGCTCTCGTATTCGCTTTCGGCGATTTTGCTGGCGTCGAGCAACGCTTGCACCATTTCGCGAATCACGCCCTCTTTGTCCTCGGCCGTAAGCTCGGCTCGAATCGCTTCTCGGCTCACGAAGTCGGCGAACTTCATCGAACCCGTTCTCCTTTCTCTGTTGCGTCGCTGTTTCGTCGCATCGCTTTCTCGTTTCAAAAATCTGCTTGCGTCACTAATCTGCTTGCGTCACTGCCCATTGCGTCACTGCCCATTGCGTCACTGCCCAGCCACGTCTTCACTGGCGACCTGCGACGGCTTGCCGCCCCCACGTTTATGATGATCCTGAATCTTTTCCTTGTACTTGCGGATTTGCTGTTCGACCTTGTGCAAACAGCCGTCGACGGAGGCCATCAGTTCGTCGGCCTGCTCCGTAGCGACAAAATCGTGCTTGTGTTCCGCCGAAACTTGTAATTCGACGGTGGGCGATTCCTTGTGCTCCAGATCGACGGTCAGTTCAATGGCCGTCAATCGCTCAAATAACCTCGGTAGGCGCTCTAATTTGGCTGAAATCTTGGCTTGCGTGGCCTCGCTAAGGTGGCCATGCCGCGTCGAAATGCGAATCTGCACTCAGAACTCCTTGTGACTACGTTACTTAGGTTCCCTCGGCCGGCCAGATTTGAACCGCGGCGCACGGGAACGCGAGTATTCTAGCTTCCCGGCCCCGTCGGAACAAACGGAAAAATGCTTCCGTCCGACCAAACATCGCCGGCAGGGCAATTTTGAGGCTCTTTCCCTGCCCTCGGCTATTCTACCTTACCCCGCCGGGTAAGAGATAGGGCGCGATTGCCGCATCGGCGCGACCGGCCGCTGCACAACGCGAAAAGCTCGTCAACCTGGACGACGATGAAATCGCGCGATTGCCGCATCGGCGCGACCGGCCGCTGCACAACCCTCGTGTTTTCTCGAAGGGTTTTTTCGGCCGGCGACGCGCGTGTCGTCGGCGTTCAAAAGGGTTTTTTCGGTCGGCGACGCGCGCGTCGTCGGCGTTCAAAAGCGTTTTTTCGGTCGGCGACGCGCGCGTCGTCGGTGTTCAAAAGGGTTTTTTCGGTCGGCGACGCGCGCGTCGTCGGCGTTCAAAAGCGTTTTTTCGGTCGGCGACGCGCGCGTCG
>DASVGM010000119.1:0-4295 GCA_036379555.1 Pirellulales bacterium
GTTCGCCCTGGGGCGCTGGGGCATCGAGCCGGACATCGTGAGCTTCGCCAAGGGAATCACCAGCGGTTATTTTCCGCTGGGCGGCATTGGCATCAGCGACCGCATTGGCGCGGCGATCGACGGCGCGGCCGAAGATCGCACCTGGATGCACGCCTTTACTTATTCGGCTCACCCGGTCGGCTGTGCCGTGGCGCTGGCTAATCTGCAGATCGTCGAACGCGAGGGGCTTGTCGAGCGGGCCGGCGAACTAGGGCGGCGGCTGTTGGCGGGGTTGCAAACGCTCGCTTCGCATCCGCACGTGGGCGATGTACGCGGGCTGGGGTTGATGTGCGCGGTCGAGCTGGTGGCGGATAAAGCGACCAAAGCCGAGTTTCCCGCCGCCGAGAAAGTGGGCGCTCGCGTGCATGCCGCGACGCAAGAGCGCGGCTTGTTCACGCGCTTGCGCGGCGACGTTTACAACCTCGCCCCCTGCTACGTTACGACCGAAGCCCAGATCGACCGGATGGTGGCGATTCTGGGTGAATCAATCGACGCGGTGTTGGGAGCATGCAGGCGCTGATCGGGCCTGAGATTATTGAATGATCGTTCTCTCTTGCACTGAGGTCACCAAGCATTTTGGTCCCGATCCGGTTTTGGCCGGGGTGACGTTTGAAATTCGTCCGGGCGAAAAAGTTGGGCTTGTCGGGCCAAACGGCGCCGGCAAGACCACGCTGTTGCGCATCGTCGCCGGCAAAGACGAGGCGGATTCAGGCACGGTTGAACTGCATTCCGCGGCGAAGATGCAGTACCTGGAGCAGCAGCCCGAATGGCTCGCCGGCCGCACGCTGTGGGACGAGACGATGACCGCCCTGGAAGACCTCGTCTCGCTGGCCCACGACGCCGAGGCGGTCGCCCAGGCTTTGGCCGCCGCCGACGGGCAAGATCGCGCGCAGCTCGCCAAGCGCTACGATCGCTTGCAATATGAATTGGAGCACCACGACGCCTACCATCTCGATCATAAGGTCGAGCGGGTGCTGGAAGGGTTGGGTTTTGACCGGGCCAGCTTTCGCCGGCCCATCGAGCAGCTCAGCGGCGGCCAACAGAACCGCTTGATGTTGGCCAAGCTGCTCTTGCAAGAGCCTGACCTGATGTTGCTCGACGAGCCATCGAATCATCTTGATATCGAGGCCACCGAATGGCTCGAATCGTTTTTGACCGCCAGCGATCAGGCCATTTTGGTCGTCAGCCACGACCGCTACTTTCTCGATAAAGTGACCGACCGCACGCTGGAGCTTTTTCAAGGCACGGTGGACGACTACGTGGGCAACTTCTCCGCCTACTGGAAGCAGAAAGCCGAGCGGCTCAAAGTGCAATCGCGCACCTTTGAGAAGCAGCAAGAGCTGATCGCCAAGACGGAAGATTTTATTCGCCGCAACCATTACGGTCAGAAGAGCGCCCAGGCCAAAGACCGCGAGAAAAAACTGGCCCGGATCGAGCGTGTCGAACCGCCGCGGCAAATCGCCGGCCCCGCGATGGGCTTTCCGCCGGCCGACCGCAGCGGCGACATTGTGCTCCGCGCCGACGAGCTTGGCAAAGCGTACGATCGACCGCTCTTCTCCGGACTTTCCTTTCAGGTTGAACGCGGCCAACGCTGGGGAATTTTGGGGCCAAACGGCACCGGCAAAACGACGCTGCTGCGCTGCCTCATCGGCCACACGGCGGCCGATTCGGGCAAGGTGCAGTTGGGCACGGGAGTGCGCATCGGCTATTACGATCAGTTGCTTTCGGGGCTGGAGGGCCACCTGCCGGTGGTTGAGGCGATTCGGCCGGCGGGCAAGGAATTCAACGAGCCGCAGCGGCGTAGCTTGCTGGCCCGGTTTGGTCTGACCGGCGACGCGGTGTTTCAGCGCGTCGATAGCTTAAGCGGCGGCGAGCGCAGCCGCGCGGCTTTGGCGCAGTTGTCGGCCGGCGACGGGAATTTTCTGGTGCTCGACGAACCGACCAACCACCTCGACGTGTGGGCCTGCGACTCGCTGGAGCGTTCGCTGAGCGAGTTTGACGGCACGGTGTTGTTTGTCAGCCACGATCGTTATTTTTTGAATCGCGTGGCCGATCATGTGTTGGTGGTCGAACCCACGCGGTTCCGCGCGATCGACGGCAATTATGAAACGTATCTGCATTTCGTGCGCGAGGGACTCGCCGCTCCGGCGACGACCGCGAGCGGCGCCGCGCCGCGGAAAGCTGAAAAAAAACCGGCCGCCGCCAAGACCAAACGCGCCTGGCGTTTTCCATATCGCAAGCCCGCCGAGATTGAGGCCGAGATCATGCGGCGTGAAGTGCGGTTGGCGGAGTTGCAGGGCGAGTTGGCGTTACCCGAAGTGCTGCGTGACGGCCGCCGCGTGAAAGAGGTTCAAGCCTCGCTGTCGGACGAAGAACTGGCGGTGCGCACGCTGTATGAACACTGGGAAGAAGCCGCCGAGCGCTGCCCCGACGCGACCTAAATAACCTTGCGTGATTCCGGGACGCGGCGTCGTGGAGGATGGGCTTCCCAGCCCGTCACCAAACCACTGGACGGGCTAGGAAGCCCATCCTCCCTTTCCCAACATCACGCAAGGTTATTTAGCGCTCGAAACACCGTCACGCCGGCAAACGTCCTTTCAGGCTGTTGGCGTCGAACGGCCCCGCCGCGGCGATCAGCTTGCGGGCGGCATCGACCTGCTCCCAGACGTTCCAGAGCAACACGCCGCGCACGCGGCCCGCCTTCAAGTAATAGACCACGCCTTTGCGCATCGGCTCGTGCCAATCGGCCACGGTTTCCAGTCGCGAATCGGTCTCTCCGACCGCTTCATAACCGAGGTCGAACAGATCGGAATAGAAAAACGGCAGATGATCGTAGTTGACAAGCTGACCCGCCATCGCCTGACCGGCCAGGCGGCCCATCGTATTGGCGTTGTCCTCATGCTCGACGCGCAGACGCACGTCGAGCACGGGGTTGTGAAAGTTGGCGACGTCGCCGGCGGCGTAGATATCGGCCTGACTGGTGCGCAGCGAAGCATCCACGAGAATGCCGTTTTTCACTTGCAGCCCGGCCTTTTCGGCAAGCTCCACTCCGGGTCGAATGCCCAAGCCCGCCACCACCCCATCGGCGGCCAGTTCCTCATCGCTCTTGCTGTGCGCGTCACGCACTTTCAAAACACTTTTGCCGTCGCGTTTTTCCAGGCCGGCGATCATCTTCTCGGTGATGACTTCCACTCCCTTTTGCCGATAGTAGTCGGTCACAAAGTCGGTCAGGTCGCGGGGAAAAAGACGGCTGCAAATGCCGGCTTCAGGGAATACCATCGTCACGCGCTTGCCATTGTTGGCCAACGCGGCGGCGATTTCCGAACCAATAAACCCGCCGCCGATGACGGCGAAGTGTTCGCCCTGGGCGCTCCATTGGCGCAGCCGATGGTAGTCGTCGAGCGAACGGAAATAAAGAATGTCGTCACCGCCGAACATCAATCGTCGCGGGTAGCCGCCGGTGGCCAAGAGAAGCTTTTCATAACCGTAGGTCGTGCCTTTGTCGTCGCTGACGCGCTTGGTGGCGGGATCGAGTTGGTTGGCGGTGCGGCCCAGGTGCAGCGACACATTTTGCGTTGGCGTATGCCGAAAGATGCTTTGCTCCGGCTTACCCTGCCACAGCCCTTTGGTAAGCGGCGGGCGATTGTAGGGGGCGTGCGTTTCGGCGCTGATAACTCCGATGGAACCCTCGCCATCCGTCTCGCGAATTCCATCCACGGCGGCGGCGGCCGTCATTCCGCCCCCGACGATCAAGTATTTGTAGTCGGGCATGATTGGCTCCTTTTCTCTATCCCAGATTACATGCCCCGAAAATCTCGTTATCCTTGAACGCATTCAATAAGCAGGTGCGTGACTGGCGATCCGACACGAGATTCACAACCGGGGCATGCGGATTAGCCCGTGCGAAACCTCCATACACGCGCTACATCGACGTCATACGTGCGCGGGCTTACTTGGTAGACGACCGCCAGCGGCGCGCACATAAGAATTCGCAGGCCGGCGGTGCGCGATTCGCCCTCGTTTTTAGCGTTTGCCGCCAGCCGATCGTCAATTTCTTGGGCGGCTGCCGTAACAACGGCGCGATCCGAAGCATTCAACCACAGACGCGTCAACTCATCTTCCGCGGTGCGCGACCAACGGACGTGGTACTTCATCGATGTTTTTCCCAACCAGCCATGATTTCCGCGAGTGAACGGCCCGGGCCATCCTCACTGAGGCGCCGCGTGATTTCCTCGTCGCTGATCTGCGGCTGCGCT